>JAAZAW010000010.1 GCA_012514125.1 Phycisphaerae bacterium
AATGCTTTTGTTTTGAATCCCATTCGATGCCTTGGATAACTTTAAATTCGTCGATGGGCTGACCGGTTTTCGAGTCGGTAACAGAGCCTTTGATCGTCAGCGGCAGGGGCAGGGTCAGGATGTATTCATCATCTGAGGGCGTCAGGGCTTTACGCCGAATCGACATGAAACCTTCTTTGCCCATACTGAATAAGACTTCGTCTGCGGGAGCTTCTTTCCAGCAGAAACGGCCTTCGCTGTCGGTGTTTACTCGCCATTCGATCGAGCGATGGCCCCGCCAGGTGTCCGCCGACATAAAAGCACCGACGACGGGTTTACCGTCAGGATCGACGATTCGGCCTTTGATCGTTCGACCGGGTTCGAGAACAAATTCCACCGGTTTGGTGTCTTTGTCCACGTTGATTTCTTTTAAATCCGGGGCGTAACCGGCGGCCTGAACGGTGAGAACCAGTTTATTCTGCCTCATGTCGGGTCCCACGTTTTTAAATTCAAATTCGCCTTCGGCGTTGGTTCTGGTATCGGGGAAATGGGTTCCCCAACGATCCGAACCCTGAGACACTTGCGCGTTCGCGATGGGCTTGCCTGCTTTGTCCACCACTCGGCCTGTGATGGTGAACCCTTTTTTCATTACCATCACGCCGGTCATATCGCGAAGCGATTCCATCGAGGGCTTGGGCGTCGCACCATAACTAACATCGCTGACATAGTCCGGGTGCGCAAGACGAAGCCAGATGTCATCCAATTCGGCGGGCAAAATGTCGCATCGCCATTTGCCCTGAGCGTCGGTCCTGACAGGGTAATCGCTAATAGCGATGCATTCCTTCTCGCTGCACGAGGTCGGCACGAGGATAAATATGGTGGCGCCTTCGATTGGCTCGCCTTTTTCATTGCGAATCACACCGCCGATGCTCGTGCCCGGCGTCAGCGAGAAAGTATAATCTTTTGGAAATGACTTTTGCAATTCTTCCTTATTCCAGGAAACTCGAATCGGGACAAAGCCAGCCTTGCCTGCCTTGATGCTCAGATAATTCAAAGGGCCGGCGGGAAGCGTAATGTCGGTTTTCCCGTCGGCGTCGGTGGGCTGCGAACCGAGCGGCTGACAACTGATTCGCCATTCCACGTTGACACCGGCGAGCGGTTTTTGAGTTTTTTTGTCAAGTACCTGAACGCGAAGGATTGGTTTTTCTGCGGCAACCTGATCTGTTGATTTTGTTTCCTGTGTTGTTGCCGATTGATCCGCTTTCGCCACCGACAGCAAGAAGGCCAGCGAGATCAGCACCACCAAAACACCGGTCCAACGCCATTTTACTCGCATCGCCTGAGGGAAATTGGAAGAAAACACACCCACACCCTCGAACCCTTCCGCCAGTGCCTTCATCGTCGGGTCTCCTGTCAAATCAAAATTGGAAGTGAAAATAATGGTCAATTAATTGTTTATAACTGAATTAATACTGTCGTTCAAGAAGAATCGGAATATTGGGCTACGCCCTGCGGGCTACAGGCTACGGGTTCAGAGAAAAGAAACAGACGCGTGATTTGGAACTTTTACTTTTACTATTTGTCGGCTGTTTTTTTCCGCATAGCCGCAGAGTAATGATGGCGGCATGATAAGTATCATTAATCGCGAAGACCCAAAATCGGTTGAAAAAGACAAAAAATCGATCGAAATGAGCGTTTTATCGATCGATTTTCGGCTTTTTTCGATCGACATTTTGTAATTGTCGACCGTCTTTTCCAATTTATCGATCGACTTTTTCAATTTATCGATCGTCTTATCGAATTTGTCGATCGACTTTTCCATTTTGACGATCGACTTTTTCGATTTGACGATCGACTTTTCCATTTTGTCGATCGTCTTTTTCAATTTGTCGATCGACTTTTTACGTAAGTTGACCCTGTTTTATCATCTAAGGCAATAAATAATAACATCATAGAGGGGCTGCGGAAACTTTATTCTTTTATATCATAACGATTTAAAGCGATTACGGAGCTTTCTAAAAAACGTCGTTATTGACAAAATTTATCCTTATTTTTTTCGGCCTCTGCCGAAGCGAATGGGAACGGCGTCTATTAATATAACTTATGCGATTTTGATTGAATAATGTCGCCGTTTCGGAGCTTTCGACAGACTCGGGGGGGGGTAAGGGGTGTTCTGCGTAAAACCTGCCGAAATTTTAAGCTTCTGCAGATAAATGTTCGTTTTTATAGATAGATCGATGTCAAGCCGCTAAAATATAGCGATGAATGATTTTGAGAATCGTTACTGCTATGAATATCCCCGGCCTATGGTGACGGTGGATGTCGTTTGCTTTCGGCAGACCTGCGAGGGTGTTCGCGTGCTGCTGATTCGGCGCGGCAAGGAACCGTTTAAAGACTGCCGGGCGATTCCGGGCGGATTTGTGGAGATGGAAGAAGGCCTGGAAACGGCGGCCCGGCGGGAGCTTAAGGAAGAAACGCACCTTGAGCCGGTGAAGATGGAGCAATTTTATTGCTTCGGCGAGCCGGGGCGCGACCCGCGAGGACGAACGATTTCGATTGCATTTCTGGCATGGATCGACGATAAAGACGAAGCATCCGTCGCAAAGATTCGGGCAGACGACGATGCCTGCGACGTGCAATGGTTCGATCCGGAGAAACTTCCCCCATTGGCATTCGATCATGATAAGATTATTCGACGAGCAAGGAAGACCTTTGACGAATGGCGGAAGATGGGGAAGATAGAAGTTGGAAGAGAAGAGAGTTGAACCGCCAAGGAGACGCCAAGAAGAGGAAGAAGTTAAAAAAAGTTAAGAGGAAAGTTAAGAAGTTGGAAGAGGATTATCAAACGGCTTGAGCCGTTTCCGGATTCCCGCCTTCGCGGGAATGACAGACGGAAGATGGTGCGTCAAGACGTACCCTACAAGAGTTATCTATGAAGTGGTCGATCAGTACAAGACGGGTTGGAGCGGTGGTGAGACGCGAATTTCATGAGATTATTCGCGATCCGCTGTATATGGCGATGGCGGTCCTGGTACCGCCGTTTTTGATGATTGTTTTTGGATTCGGGCTTAAGCTTGACGTGGAAAAACTTCCGCTGGGAATCTGCGATCTGGACCAGAGCAGATTGTCGCGGGAGTATATCGACAGTTTTGTCCGGTCGGATAGTTTTGAGATAAAGAATGTTTATAATGATGAAATCGCGATGAGCGAGGATTTGCGTACATCGCGGCTCAGGACGGCATTGATCATTCCGGCGGATTTTCAGAAGAAAATCGTTTCGGGGCAA
>JAAZAW010000135.1 GCA_012514125.1 Phycisphaerae bacterium
CAAACCCGCCGATATCGACGAAGTGGTTCTCGTCGGCGGGTCCATTCGTATTCCGAAGGTTCAGGAAATCGTCAAAAGCATCTTCGGCAAAGAGCCTAACCGAAGCATCAACCCCGATGAAGTCGTTTCCGTCGGAGCCGCGATTCAAGGAGCGATCCTCAGCGGCGAAAAAGAAGACATCGTGCTTCTCGACGTTACTCCGCTCTCCTTAGGTGTCGAAACCCTCGGCGGAGTGATGACTGTCCTGATTCCGAGAAACACCACGATTCCAACAAGTAAAAAGGAAACCTTCTCGACGGCTGCGGATAATCAGACCGAGGTCGAAATCCACGTCCTCCAGGGCGAACGCCAATTCGCTCAGGACAACCGAACCCTCGGGCGATTCAAACTCGCCGGCATCGCACCGGCTCCGCGAGGCATGCCCCAAATCGAAGTCAACTTCGACATCGACGCCAATGGCATCCTTAACGTGTCCGCCAAAGATATGGCTACCAGTAAAGAACAGAAAATCGAAATTCGCGGCACCTCGGGCCTCAGCGACGAGGAAATCAAAAAAATGACAGAAGACGCCCAGAAGTTCGAAGACCAGGACAAAAAACGCCGCGAACTCATCGACACTCGCAACCAGGCGGATCAACTGGCCTATCAAATGGAAAAAATGCTCAAGGAATACGGCGAGAAGGTCGGCCCCCAGGAACGCGGTAACGTCGAATCCGCCCTGAACAATCTGCGCGAAGTAGTCAAGGGTGAAGACGCCTCCGCGATCAAGCGGGCGATGGAAAACCTCAACGCCGCCTCGCAGGAAATCGGCAAGCACATCTACGAAAAAACCGCTCAACAGCCCGACACTCCCGGACAAACTGCACCAGGTGGTGAAGCTCCGCCCAGTGATAAAGGCAAAGGCGGCGACGATGTGATCGATGCCGAATACGAAGTAAAGTAATAAATCGATCAATAATGAATCAACAAACAGGGCCGACCCAAAATCGGCCCTGTTTGTTTCTTTCCACTTCTAATTCAATACGCTCCTATGATAAGAGTCCACTTGGCGATTCATCTCTCCTTCGCTTCACAAAACGTCTCGATCGATCGCGGACTCGAAAAAATCACCCATCGATAATCCATCGGCCCATCGATAATCGTACTTGCCGGAAACTTTCCCGTCAGGCGGTGCATCAACTCCTGAATCTCATCAATTTCCCGTTCCGTCAGTTCCGTCAAATCCTGCGTTAACAATAAAATCCAAACACCGTCGATATCCGCAGTGTGTTTCAACACTTTGGGAACAATCAACGAAACCGCGGGCGTACATCGGGATTGCTTCCCGGACGTCGGAAGAAGGGCGATGGACAAATGATACTTCTTGTCGCGCACATAAAGGTCGGTAATTCCCCGAACCTCAGGTCCATCTTCCAGTCCCAGCATCTTATACTCCATCTCGCGGATTGACGCGTCGATATCCACCTGGTTCGCCCCCGCGGCCCAGCTTTCCTCTTGATAGGGCAGGTTCACCATCAGCAGGCGAAGCTCTTCCGAAAGTTCGTTTCGCCGTTGAAACACGATACGCTCGATGATCTCTCTCGCCTGACGCCGAATCAGCGGATGGGTTCGTTCGGGAAGCCCGAATCGTCCGCTCCAGAGCAGGGTCGGCGAATCACCGTCGATCAGCGACGCGACACCGGCTTGTCCTTCGCGAATCGTTATCCGCTGGTGGTTGCTCGCTCCAAGCCAACCCGACTGCAACGGTGGAACGAACAAAATGATAAGCCCAAGGCTGATATACAAAAAAACGACACTGCCCGCGTGAATAAATCGACCTGTTCGGGACAACCTCATGTCGTTGCCCATTCCAGGCTCGTCATAAATCAGATCGACTCCGCCTAACGCGATTGCCGACAAAGCCCCGAAGGCAATCGCCAGTAGATTTCCAAGCTCCAAAAATTGCCAGAGTAAATACGTCGGTCCCGCCAGTAAAACACCCCATCCAAGCCTGCCCAGGGTATGAACCCAGAATTCAACACTGTCGGGTCTGCCGATGGACATCGCCGGTATCGCCAACCCCACACTCATCCCCCATAGCCATGCCGTCCCAAGAAGCGACAACGATATCACGATCTGCGGCAGCCACGTTTGAAGATAATCCGCACTGAAATAGTGCTTCGTCAAAACGGCGGTGATAATCGTCCAAAGACCAAATCCCGCCAGCGAAAGTCCTTCGCGGTCAATCGGTGTTAAAAATCGATTCAATTGTTTCGGAAGCAATCGGCCGCTGAAAAAAATCCCCCCCGATGCCGAAAAACTCGCCAGAAAAATCAACTTCACACCTGAACAACCGTTTTCAAAAAGATTTCCCACATCGTGCCAATTGTCCAACGCGTACCGCCAATGAAGTATCTGCCAAACCCCAAGCCAGCCCAATAAAATCATTGTGCCTTCGATCAGCCGACTTGTTCGACTCGCCAACTCCGGCGCCATGGTTCGACGTAAATGATACGGTGGATACGTCGGATCGTGATGAATCGTCGATCGATCCGTTTTCCCCCACAAGGACAACAGAATAACCAGCAAACTCAGGATAACCGGAATCAAAGCCACCCCGAACCATCGCTCGCCCGACAAGGTGGTCAATAAATACCCCAGCGATCCACCCGTTAAAAGGCTAATGATCACCAGAATAATCAGATTTTGAACCATCTGCTGAATCGTGCGCTGATCGGACTGAAAAAATGTCGTTGGGTCCGTATAGAAAAACAACAGCATAAAACAAAGACCCGGAATAAATCCCAAAACCCATCCGCCGATACCCGCCGGGACCAGGGGCGTGATAAACGAAATCGCTTTCCGAACCTCGCCGCTCACCAGGAAACGTTCAAAAATTTCATCACAAAGCCCAATGCCCCAATGCGTAAATAAACTCCCCGCTAATATCGAAAACAATACTACTCCCGCCATCGTCGTCATTAAAACTTTCGTGACAATGGACCGATGCCATTCCTGCTGGTCAAAAAAAGGTTTCAACAGGGGGCTGGGCTTCCCGAAAAACGCAATCCCTTTAACGCCCAATAAAAAACCCAAACCCAGGAAAAAAAACATCCCGCTCAAAACCTGCGTTCCAGGCCAGCAAACTCCCGCCAAAGCCTGATAGACCATCCCAAGATAAACCCCAATGCCCAACAAAAGCGCCGCCAGTCCCAGACGAATCTTGATGCCAAGCCAGATTGTTGTTAACGAAAATCTCATGTTTCTTGCTTCAACAGACTATAAAAATTCCGCCAGCACTTCA
>JAAZAW010000136.1 GCA_012514125.1 Phycisphaerae bacterium
AAGAATGTACTTGTTTCCAATCGGCAGATACGCAGCGGCGAAATAAACCGCCACAGCCATCAGACCACTGGCGATAAGTGTTTTAATCGTCGAGAGTGCAATTTCGCGAAATTGCAGCGAACCGATGCGCCGGCTTAATATTATCCCGAGAATGACGACATTGAGACTCGCCATGATCGTGGTCGAAAGGCCAAAGACCCCTTCACGAATCGCGGGAATCCAAAGGAAAGTAAGATTGAGCAAAATAGCCAGTATGACTGTTTTGCTCAGAACCTTTAACGGTGTTCGGGTGTCTTTCATACTGTAAAATGCACGGACAATAATATGATGACAGCAGTATGCCCAAATCCCCATAGCATAGAACCGCAGAACAAAAGAGGTCTGAGCCGTGTCTTCCGGCGTAAAATTCCCACGTTGAATTAACACCCTGATAATGAGCGGTGAAAGAACAATCAGGCCTATGCCGGTAGGCAGCCCTTCGAAAATCGCCAGCCGAAGCGACTTGGAAACCATCTCGGCGAGACCTTTATGATCGTTGTCGGCGGAAAGCCGGCTGAAAGCGGGGAAAGCCGCCGTTGCCAGCGCGATACCAAGCACACCAAGCGGAAAATTATAAAGCCGCCTGGCCAGATTCACCGCCGAGAGTGCTCCTGCCTGGAGGGGATAATCGATTTGATACCCATACAGTGTAAAATGTGAGGTTTCCGTGGCGCTGAGTGAAAGCATGATCTGATTGTCCATGAACGTACTGAACTGCAAAATGCCCAAACCGAACACCATCGGCAGCATCGTCGCAACAATTCGCCGCAGGTCCGGGTTGTCGATGGAAAAATCAAGCTTCCAGTGAATGCCCAGCTTTTTCACCAGCTGGGTAATCCAGAGCAATTGAATCACCCCCGCCGCCAGGATCGATACACCAATAATGTAAACCTGATGCTGTTGCGCTATCCCCATTCTTGCCAGACCGTATTTAGCAATAATCACACCGACGACCTGAGCGATATTCACGATAACCGGCATGAACGCCGGCAGGCCGAAGCGATCCATGCAATTGAGCAACCCCGAAAAAAGCGCCACCACACAGACAAAAATCATGTACGGCACCATGACCGCTGTAAGTCCCGCCGTCAGATTGGCATAATCCCCACGATCTGAAAACCACCAGAATATGCCCAGCACAAGGAACACCACCAGCGTTAGCAGCGTCAGCAGAACCGTCAGGATCGTCGCCACATTCCCGACGAGCTTTCCCACGGCGGATTGATCTGATTTCCGAAGTTTTTCCGTCAGCACCGGAATGAACGCAGCAGAGAGCGCTCCTTCCCCCAGAAGTTGACGGAAAATATTCGGCACAAGAAACGCATAGTTGAGCCGGTCCTGAATCCAGTTGTTTCCCAGCCAGGAGTAGATCAACATATCGCGCAACAGGCCCGTAAATCGGCTCCCCAGGGTCACCAGACTGATCAGTCGTGTCGAATGCAGAATCGATTTGCTCATAAACCGAAAAATCCTTTTTATCGATTTCGCCAAATCCCTTTGACGAATATTTTTTTATCTGCTATCAGAAAATTTCAGCGTA
>JAAZAW010000011.1 GCA_012514125.1 Phycisphaerae bacterium
CGAAGTAAATGGAATTAGTATTAAATCAAAGATGTATAAATCAAAGCGTATCACTCCAAAAATAAACCCGGATGAAATCGATCATCCGGGTTTGATAAACGCTGGTATGTTTGCGGGTGAAAAATTTATTTCAGTCGCGTCGGCCGTGTTCGTTTTACCGGCTTTTTGCCGAGGAATATCTCGATTTGCTTCAGGGCTTGTTTAAGACGTTTTTCGTTTTCGACCAGCGCGATACGGACGTAATTTTCGCCGTTTTCGCCGAAGGCACGCCCGGGCGAGACCGCTACATGAGCGCCTTGGAGTAATTTGACAGAAAAATCGATTGTTCCCATGCCGTTGAGATGGGCTTGGGGGATTTTTGCCCAGACAAACATCGATGCCCGCGGCGAATCGACTTCCCAGCCGATTTTGTGAAGTCCGTTGACCAGCACATCTCGTCGGTGGGCGTAAATTTCCGCCTGGTGATCCATTTCCTTTTCGCAGTGTCGCATGGCGATAATCGAGGCGATCTGTACCGCCTGGAAGATTCCATAATCGTAGTAGCCTTTGATCGTCGATAACGCTTTGATCATCGCCGGGTTGCCCAGGCAAAATCCGATTCGCCAGCCGGCCATATTGAAGCCTTTGCTCATGGTGATAAATTCCACGCCGACGTCCTTGGCTCCCTTGGCAGCGAGGAAACTGGGTGCGTTATAACCATCGAAACAGGTCAGGCCATAGGCGAAATCGTGAATGACGGCGACCTGATGTTTTTTCGCCAGTTTCACTACTTCATCAAAAAACGCCGGCTCGACGGTCAGTGTCGTCGGATTGTGGGGATAATTCAAGATGATCAGCTTGGGCTTGGGATACAAATGGGTCAGCACGTTCGCGATTCTTTCCAGAAACGCTTCGTCGTTGCCTAGCGGGACGTTGATTACGTTTCCCCCGGCCAGGGCGATGGCGTAATTATGGATCGGAAAGGCCGGGTCGCCGACCACGGCAGTATCGCCCGGTCCCATCAGCGCCAGGCACATGTGCGAAAAGCCTTCTTTGGAACCGAGACAGGCGATGACTTCCGAATTGGGATCAAGCTCGACGTTGAAGCGGTGCTGGTATAGTTTCGCCATTTCCTTGCGGAGGTTGAAGATTCCGGAAGAGGCTGAATATCGATGGTTTCGCATGTCCTTTGCGGCTTCGCAGAGTTTATCGATCACGATTTGAGGCGGTTTATCTACCGGATTACCCATTGCCAGGTCGATCACATCTTCGCCTTTTTGCCGAAGCGCGTGTTTGGTCGCGTTGATGCGGGCAAAGAGGTACGGGGGCAGACGTAAAACACGATCAGCCGGCTTGATCGGACTGTTATCTACTTCACTCATCTTTATTTATCCTTATTGTTTTCGGGTTTTGAGTTGATCCATCCACAGATTGAACTGTCGAGACAAAAGTTTATCATATACTTTGATCTTAGCGTTCCTGAACAGTTGTGTTTCGACTTTTTCGATCATTTCTTTCTCCAGCCGTTCATGAAGCTCCGAACGTAATTGACTTTCTACCTTATCAAATGATATCGGTTCAGGCGTCGATTCTTGATCAACTTTAATGATCCAGAATTGATTGTTGACCATGATTGGTGAAGAAACTTTTCCCACTTCCAAATCAAAGGCTACACGGGAAATCATCGGAGCCAGCCGCGGATCGTCTCGTGTGATCTCGCCGAGTTGACCGCCGATGGGGGCGCTATTGAAATCGATCGAATTTTCCACTGCCAGTTTGGCGAAATCTTCGCCTCGGGTCAGCCGATTGTAGATGTCCTCCGATAGTTTCATGTCCGCAAGGACAATAGCACGTATCGTCCGGCGTGGGCCATAAACCCGCTTGAATTCGTCCTGAACCCTCGCATCGCTTATTTGTATTTTGTTTTTAACAATGGCTTTAAGATAGGCCTGGTGACGAATTCCGATATCGAACTCTTCTATGCTCAGGCCTCGACGTTCGAGAATGTTTTTAAGAATTCTTTCACGATCTTCAAGGGTAAGGGCCTTGCCGGTGGCGTCCTTTTCGGGACCCATTTGATTGACGACTTGTTTATATTCTCTGTCGAAATCCGCCTGGTTCAGACGGATGCCCTGCGCGTCCGCCATTTGTCTGGCCAGCTCTAATCCTATGAACAGCCGTAATACTCGTGTGCCGGCGGATGCGTAAAGGACTCTGGAAAATTCTTCCCGGTCGATGGGCAGGTTATTGACCCTCGCGATTTCCGCCGGTTCTGCCATTGTTCGAGCAACGGGTTTGTCTGATTTTGAAGATTCTGTTGTTTTGTCCGCGGGTTGTTCGAAAAGCTCCTTCACGGATTTGGATTGGGCGTTCGAGGTCATGGCCATAAGTAAAACACATAATAGCATGATAATATAACGCATTATCTCAATCCTTTCGGGTAGATAAATGAAGTAAAATACACAAATTTCTTAATATAAACTCTTGTTTTCGACGCGCCAATAAGGAAAATAAAACATTCAATAAATGCAAGCTTATATAAATGATTATAGAGGGAAATTATATGGAACAATCACTGGTGATTTTGAAGCCGGACACTCTTCAGCGTGGTTTGGCGGGGCAGGTCCTAAGCCGATTTGAAAACAAGGGTCTCAAGATCGTCGGCATGAAACTCACCAGGCTGACGCGTGAGCTTGCGGAGAAACATTATAGTGAACATCGGGCCAAGGAATTTTTCGAGGATGTGGTCGGTTATATCACCTCCGGTCCGGTGATTTTGATGGTGCTTGAGGGACCTTCCGCGATCACCGTGATTCGCCAGATGCTCGGACCTACGGACGGACGAAAAGCGCCGGCGGGCACGATTCGTGGCGACTTTGGAATCGCTACACGGTATAATCTGGTGCATGCCAGCGATTCTCCGGAAGCGGCGCTGCGCGAAATCGCGTTGTTTTTCAGAGCAGATGAATTGCTTTGTTACGATCGCGATGTGAACAAGTGGATATGGCAGGTTTGAAAACGGACAAAATAAGTCAGGATGCAATGATGCCCAGGATAGCGGATGTAAAAAAGGAACGCGTTTGGATCTATGACACGACGCTGCGCGATGGTACGCAGGGACCGGGAGTTTCTCTGTCGCTGGCGGACAAACTTTTGATTGCCCGAAAGCTCGATGATTTGGGCGTCGATTATATCGAAGGCGGATACCCGCTGAGCAACCCGAAAGATGAAACGTTTTTCGTCGAGATTCAAAAGATCAAACTTCGTCATTCGAAAATTGCCGCCTTCGGGATGACTCGCCGCAAAGGTGTCAAGGTGGAGGAGGATACTTCCATCCAGGCGCTGATCGCCAGCAAAGCTCCCGTTGTCACTATCGTCGGCAAGGGCGATGAATATCAGGTGAAAAAGATTCTGGCTGTAAGCCTGGCTGAGAATATCGAGATGGTTACCGATTCGATCAAACACTGCAAACGCAAGGGTCGAGAAGTTATTTTCGACGCGGAACACTTTTTCGACGGCTTTAAACGCAGTCCGGAATATTCGCTGGAGGTGTTAACCGCAGCCGTCAATGCCGGTGCGACCACGCTGTGCCTTTGTGACACCAACGGCGGGACGTTGCCGACGGAAGTGTTCGATATGACGTCCAAAGTGGTTCAGGCGTTTAACGGTCAGGTGATCGTCGCGTTTCATGCTCATAACGACTCGAACCTGGCGGTGGCGAATTCTCTCGAAGCGGTTCGGGCAGGGGCCAGGGGCATCCAGGGTACGATCAATGGTATCGGCGAACGATGCGGCAATGCCGATCTGACCTCTATCTTGCCTAATCTTGCGATCAAAATGGGTTATGAGGTTTTGCCGAGTCCGGAAAATCTCAAAAAACTCACCGAAACTTCTCGCTATGTCTATGAAGTTGCCAATCTCAATCCGCGGGAAAATCAGCCTTTTGTCGGGGTGTCCGCTTTTGCACACAAGGGCGGCATGCACGTTCACGCGATTATGAAAGACACTGCCAGCTATGAGCATGTTTCACCTGAAACGGTGGGCAATTCCCGAAAAATTCTCGTCAGCGAACTCTCCGGCGCCAGCAACGTCAAAGCCAAGAGCGTTCTCATGGAGCAGATCGAAGATAAAAATCTGGTCCGTAAAATTCTGACACAGGTTCAGGACCTGGAGAATGAAGGATATCAATTTGAAACAGCCGATGCGTCGTTCCATCTGCTCGTGCTCAAAGCCTTGGGACGTTATAAAAAGTTGTTCGATCTGCTGCATTACCGCATCGCCATTTATCGCAAGGACGGGAATCATCTTTCCACCGAAGCGATTGTCAAACTCGATATCAACGGCAGTATCGAACATCAGGTCGCGGAAGGCGACGGTCCGGTCAACGCTCTGGACGCTGCGATGCGAAAAGCGTTGTTGCCGTACTATCCGAAAATCGCCGAACTGACCCTGACGGATTACAAAGTGCGTATCATCAACTCTCGCGCGGGCACGGCAGCTAAGACCCGCGTCATTATCGAATCGAGCGACAAGCACGAACGCTGGGGCACCATTGGTGTTTCTGAAAATATCGTCGATGCCTCCTGGCGGGCGTTGGCGGATTCGATTGAATATATGCTGCTTAAAGACAAAAAGTAACGGTCGATTTTCCGCCGTCAATATTTTAATTCCTGAGCTTGTCGAAGGGACCGATCGCTGCGGGCGATTTGTCCCTTCGACTCGCTGGATGAATCTAATCAATTTACTGCCCGAACTCATAAGCGCCGATGTCGCACGCGCCGCCGGTGGGTCGGGGTGTTCCTTCCAGGTCCTTTCGGATATCGACACCGTGGATGCTCTGGAACCGGTCGTACAAATCGCTTTCCAAACCCTGATTGATCGCCGGGCTGGAATTCAAAAGATGCAAGTCGCCTCCGGACTTGTCAACGAATCCCGGATCGGAATTAACACAATTTCCTCCTTTGCCGGTGGCAGCTTGAAACTCGGGCAGTGTGTAAAGGTGACTTGAGCCCCATCGAATCCGAATATCTTCTCCGTTCTGGAAAAAGAAATTGTTCGAAACGACCGAATTGTTCAAAGCGCCCGCCGATTCCAGGAAAATATGCTGACAATCGGGTTCGGTAATGTTGGAAATGATGTTGTTGACGATGTATAAGCTACCATCACAACCGCTGTTGATGCCGGCGTCGGCATTGCAGATCGTATTGTTGACCACGTAGTTTTTCGATACACCGACCAGCATGATTCCCGCGTTCGACCAGCTTGAATTCGGGTTAAAATACTTCGTGCCGTCATTGGCGTGATGAATATCATGGATTACATTGCCGAGGATAAACGCTTCGGTGCCGTTGCCCAGACCGCTCGAACTCATTGCCGCCACACCAAACGTGCAATGATAGATGTGGTTGTTGATGATCCACAACCGTTCCGGGCCGTACTGATAACCGATGCCTTTGCTCGGGGACCATGAAGTATTGATCACGCTGTGAACCGTGTTTTGCGAAAAGACGCAATCCACCGACTGTTTGCTCCAGATGCCCGATTGCCGCGTTTTGTAGACCAGATTTCGACCCACATAAATATGATTTGTGGTCGGCATGGCGCTTAAACTCTCTGCGACGATCTGAATTCCGCTGCCGCTGGTGTTGAAAATTTCGTTGTCGACGATCCAGCAATAGGACACGCCCGCGGTGCACGCGATGCCGCCCGCGTCTTCATCATTACTCGAGTGAATGTTGCCTTTGTCGTGAATCAGATTTTTGTAAAAGACAATATTGGAAATCGAATCGCCGTTATAGCTCGATGCGTAGAGCGCGTTTCCGCCTCCGCCGCTGAACTCGCAATAGCGGACGCATGCATTCCCGACACTGATACCCGAGGATGTCGTCAGCCCGCAATTGGACATTTTCAGATTCTCAACAATGATGTATTGTCCGCGAACGCGAACGTCCTGGCTTAGCACAGGCCGATGATCGCTGTTCGGACCCCGGAAAATTACCGGGGAGGTTTTTGTTCCCGCTCCGCATAGCGCCAAAACAGGGCCGCCATTATCGTAAGGTCCTCCATGAATTTCAACCACGCTCCCTGCCTTGAGGTCATCGCCGGGAATGGTTTTGCGAGGCCGATCTTTTGTCCCGAATTCGTTGTCGGTGTCGGTGGCATTGGGGCTGGTGTTATCCACATAATGCGTATATGGCCCATTCCCGGCGTCCGGATACGCCTGATCACCGCGACCGAAATCATAAACCTCGTCGGCATAGATCATGTTGGTTTGCTCCAGACCGAACTCCGGTGTTGGAATGCCGATGGGATTGATCCAGCTATCGGCAGGCGATGAATCCGAATCGTTTTGATCCGGAAGGGGTGGTGAATTTTCCGGTGTTTGATCCTCTTCGGTTTCTTCCGGTTCGTCCAGGACCGTGGGCACCAGGGTGATCACTTTTGTTGTCTTGTGTGTAACACCGTCACGCGTCAATGTTGCTTCCAGTGTGACAGGGGTTTCTTCCGTTACCGTTTCCGGCGCACAATAGAACCCCAGATCGTTGATGGTTCCCGGACCCTCTTTGATGGTCCACGTCAGATCGCTGATGGTCTGCGCCGTGCTGCCGTCTTCATAGGTTGCTTCCACTCCAAAATATTTCGTGCCGCCTTTGCCGACCTTTTCAGGGCCGGTAATGGTCAGCTCCTTGAGGGCCTGATCGCCGAGTGCCAGTGGAGCTTCGATACAGCCGGGATTTACCATCATCCCCATCAAACAAATAACCGAAACCGCCTGGAGCCATATCGATGATTCAAATCTCATTTTCCGTTGAGCACTCCTCAACATTTTACGTGCGTACAAAAACGTCATACAGGTCTCCTAAAAAAAACTTCTTGATAAAAGTGCCTCAGGGACACACACGCATCATTTGGAAGTTCCATACGTTGCGATGAAAATAAATACCTAAGGAGAAGATTCTTGAAGTTTCAGCGAATGAATCATTCGCTTCTTCGCAGTCGTTGGATAAGTCATTTCGCAGCAGCTAAATTTGGCATTGCTTAGTTTTGCAATTAAATTGTTTTATTTTTATATGTACTTCAGGGGGGAAAGTCCAAAATTTTTTTTAAGGCAGATCCTTGAAGCCCATGACTTTCGGATAGGTATAAATAAAATTAAATATATGTTAAATTGCCCTCTATCTCTTGTTTGAGTCTTTTAAAAGAGGTTTTTCCGATGGTGACGGAAGGTTTAATATCCTTTTTTTGAGTTAATATTGTGGTAATACTAAAACGTTAAAAATTTCGGCCGTAGAGTCTGTCGAAACGACGTGGTGTGAGCAAGTGAGAGACCCTTCGACTGGTTCAGGGTCTGGAACTACACTCAATCAAAAGCGTATTATATCAAAACCGCTGAAGGGGAAAACAGGGCCTTTTAAAAACCAAGATTGGATTTTGGATTTTTTTATAAGACTACGAAAAACGTCCCATAAATTCTTCTTTTTAAGACGCCATGTTTCGCGGAGTGTAATTCTTTAAAATACAAGCCTTTATATTTAGGTGTCGAAATGATGATTTTGGGGGGCGGCTTACCATCATGGATGACGGCTACGTCTGATAAAGTTAATTAAGTCGTTCAAAGAGTTTAGCCGATAAAGAAAAAGTGTCGAGGCGCTGGAAATTAAGCCAGGGTTAGTAATCTTGTCGGGAAGATTACGTTGTTTGGAGGATTAAGCATGGCCGGCGTCGTGGGGAATACGAAAAAACAAACAGAAATAGTGAAAAAAATCGGCAGATGCCTGCGAGGATGGATCGACGGCAAGACGGTTTACCGTTATATCAGAGAAATGCCCCGCGTTGTTGACATCAAACCGAGGTCTTTAAAGTCCTGGATGGAGGATGGTTTTTATTCCAGGAACCTGTTGGACGAATAAACTGGTGGAACCGGTGAAACGAATCGTTGGAGAAACAGCATGGGAACCATAAGCACAAGTACGGGCTTGATCAGCGGTATCAATATCGAAGATATTGTCTCAAAATTGATGCAATTGAGTCGCCAGCCTGTGACGTTGCTTGAGGCACGCATTGAAAACCTCAACACGGAAAAGACAGCCTTTACAACCATTTCCGCCCAGCTTTTGAGCTTGAAAACCGCTGTGACTCCTTTCAAATCCGGTGTTAATTTTCGATTGAACACCGCGACCAGCAGCCAGGAAAACATTTTGACGGCCAGGGCTTCTTCCGATGCGACACCGGGGGCGTATACATTCAGTGTTCGGCAAAAAGCTCAGGCCCATCAACTGGTCAGCCAGGGATTTAACGACGTCGACCGCACTCCGATAGGATCGGGAACCATCAGTTTCGAACTCGGACAAGGCAATCTTGACCGGGACACGAGCCTGAGTCAATTGCGAGGACAGCGGGGGATTCGCAGGGGTGTCATTCGAATTACCGACCGTTCGGGCAAATCTGCCGATATCGATTTGTCCAAAGCCATGAGTGTTTCCGATGTTCTTACAACGATCAACTCTGCGGCCAATCTGAATGTTCGGGCTACGGTGTCCGGCGACAGAATCGTCTTGCAGGATTTTTCCGGTTTTACGGCCCAAAACCTTACCGTACAGGACATTAACGGCGGATACGCCGCCGCCGACCTGGGGATTGCGGGTTCAGTGGCGGATACCACAATCACCGGCAGCGATCTGGTCAGTATGACCGATACCACCGCGCTGCGGTTGCTCAATGACGGAAATGGAATCGAAACCAACGGTTTGGCAGCCGATATGCAACTTACTTTGCGTGATGGAACCGCGTTTACGGTCGATCTGAACGGCGCGACAGATATCAATACCTCTCTGAGCCTTTTCAACGGCGGGCAGGGCATTCGGCCTGGATCGATCAAAATTACCAACAAAGCGGGCGCCATCGCCAATATCGACCTGAGTGAAGCAAAAACCATCAACGATGTCCTGACGGCGATCAATAATTCGGGTCTGGAACTGACCGCTACGTGGGTCGATGGATCAAGATTCAATATCACCGACTCCAGTACAGGCACCAAGACCTTCAAGATTGAAAATGTCGATGGCGGCTCGACCGCCAGCGATCTGGGGCTTGATACTATTGCCGCCACAAGTACTCGCGGCAAACAAATTTACAGCATCACCACGCTCGGCGATGTGACCCGGGCCATAGAAGACGCTGCTTATCGCGCCACCGGTTCGACCGACAAAATCGATGTCCGAATTTCGGACGACGGCAAGGGACTGACCTTCCAGGATAACACCGGCGGCACAGGCGATCTGACCATTGCATCAATTTTAGGGTCAAACGCCGCCGAAGATTTGGGCATCGCCGGGACCTACTCTGCTGATATGATCACCGGCTCAAGGCTTCTGGCGGGCCTCAATACGGTTTTGCTCAAAAATCTCAATGGTGGGGCAGGCATCGAACGCGGCATCATCGAAATTCAAAATCGTAATGGCGTCAGTGCTCAGATCGATCTGAGCGCCGCCCAGACGTTAGCCGAGGTGATGGATGCGATTAATCATTCCGGCTTGGACATCCAGGCGTTCCTTAATAGCTCCGGCACGGGGATTTTGCTGATGGATAATACCGGCGGAACCGCTGCGAATTTCAGGATATCCGATGTCAATTCCACTATGGCGGCGGATTTAGGGATTATTATCGATCAAGACGTCAACCAGGTGGATTCAGGCAATAATCAGCTTCGGTATGTTTCTCGAGCGACCTTGCTCTCTGAGCTTAAAGGCGGCAAGGGGATTGCGGCAGGGGCTTTTTCGATTACCGATAGCGCCGGCACGAAAAAAACGATCTCGCTGTCGAGTTCGGACGTCACCACTATGAGCGTCGGCGATCTTATTGACAGAATCAACTCACAGGGGCTGGGCGTCAAAGCGTCGATTAATTCAACCGGTGACGGACTTCTCATTACCGATACCGCCGGCGGAGCCACCCCTTTGACGATCCGGAACGAAGGTTCTTCGTCGACGGCGACGGATCTGAATATCGCCGGTGAAGCGGATTCCGCGGGAGCGGGCAAAATTGACGGATCGTATGAATACAAAATTACGCTCGGCGGCTCGGATACCCTGAGCACCCTGGTGAAAAAGATCAACGACCTCAACGCCAATATCAAGGCTTCGATTATCAACGACGGTACGGGAGCCAATTCCTATCGGTTGAATCTCACAAGCCAGAGCACCGGCAATATCGGAAAAATGATCGTTAATTCCGGCACGATCAATCTCAATATGTTCGAACTGGTCAAAGCTCAGGATGCGGTCGTTTCTCTGGGCGACAATGCCGCAAGCCCCATCGTTTCAAGTTCCAGCACCAATACGTTTTCAGACCTGATTTCCGGATTGACTCTCAATGTCCAAAACGCCGGAACAAGCCCCGTGACCATTACCGTCGCCCGGAATAATGATTCGGTGGTCGAAAAAATGGAATCGTTCATCGAAAAGTTTAATACGGTCCTGGCGTCGATTGCCGATCTGACAAAATATGATGCGGAAACACAGGAAGCGGGCATCCTGCTGGGAAATAATACGGTGGATTCCGTGAAGACACAGCTTTTAAATGTGATTACCAAAAAATTCAACGATGCCGGCTCGATCAGAACGCTTAGTCAGATGGGATTTTCGATTAACAGCAGTACTCAATTGGAGCTGGACAAAGAAAAATTTCTCGAAATGATGTCGTCCCACGCCCAGGATATCGAAAAGTTCTTTTCCACCGCGGAGACGGGGTTTGCCGCAGCGATAGACAAGATTCTTGATTATCAGACCCGAAGTTATGACGGGATGATTGCCAAAACCACCGCCAGTTATGACAGCCGAATGGGAATGATGAACGACAGAATTGAATATTTGACAGAATTACTTGATTCCAAGGAGCAACGGTTATATCTGCAATTTGCCAATATGGAGAGTGCGTTGGCCAAGATGCAGGGAACATCATCTATTTTGTCAAGTTGGGCTGAAAGTTTGTCGAACACTAATAATAATAAGAAGTAGCCCACAAGATGATGAGAACGAGGTATCAGTAAATGAGCAATAGTTTCAGACACGGAAAAATGGAATATCTTCGAACGAAGGTGTTGACGGCTTCTCCGGAAGAACTTCATCTGATGCTTTATGACGGCGCGATTCGTTTTGCGGAAGACGCCAAATCCGCTTTGCAGGAAGGGAACCTTGAAAAAGCTTACGACGCATTGATCCGAACGCAGAATATCGTCCTGGAGATGTCGTCGGGATTAAATCACGAAGAAAATCCCGAATTGTCCGCGAAACTGAGCAGTCTGTATAATTTCATCTATCGTCGATTGATCGACGCCAATATGAAACGCGATATTGCGGCGATAGACGACGCGCTGAAAATTTTGAGTTATCAGCGGGAAACGTGGGTCCTGCTGATGGAAAAACTGGCAAGAGAAAAACAAGGCACGGCCCCTGCGATGGAAACTTCGGATATTTCAAACATATCTCATGAATCCGGTGACGTATTTCAGCGAGAACCCGGAATGACCTTGAGCCTGAGCGTGTAATACGATCAGGTGCGTCTGAACGCCTGGAGCCTGACAGGATTTATCCATGATATAGCGAAGCAAATTTCTTGATCCCGCTTTATGCGGGATTTATTATTTGTGGTGGATATAATTTCCTGTTATTGTTGTGACATAAATATATTTGGGAGGTATGACCGCCGATGAATAGGATACTCGGAATATTTTTCACGATCTGTTTGATTTTTGTAATGACCGTCGGTTTGGCTTCTGCGCAAACGGAGCAGATGACCCCAGATAAAAAAGCAGACGCTTCAAAAAAAATCAACCTCAACAAGGTCAAGTTATTAATGTCACAGGCGAACCAGGC
>JAAZAW010000137.1 GCA_012514125.1 Phycisphaerae bacterium
GTATGCGAATTCGGTACGATTGGGGAACAGTTATCGGTTTATCACGGAGAATTCATTTTTTCCCCTGGCGTGGCCTTTGGTGATGGCGCCGGCGAGTTTTGGTCTGCGTGTGCCGAATTTTCTTTATGAGTATTCGTATTTTGGTCCCTGGAATCATTGTGAGCTTAATTGCTTTACGACGCTGGCGGGATTGACGCTGGGGGCGTTCGCGGTGTGGAACGTTCGGCGAAATCCCCATCGCCGTCGGCTGGTGATTTTCGGGGTGATTCTGGCGGGGGTGGCGATATTTTTATCTATGGGGCGATACAATCCGGCGTATAAACTGTTGTATGCCATTGCGGTATTCAGGCCGTTTCGATGTCCGGCGCGGTATTTGTTATGGTTTAATTTTGCCGTTGCGGTGTTGGCGATGCTTGGGGCGCAGAGTTTATTGTATCGGGAGTATTCCGAACGTTTTCGCCGCTTTGCCCGACGTATGGCGACGGGGTTGATGGTCGCGTTTGTGTTGTTTTTTATTTTGTTGGCGATTGTGGCCCGCAGTGGGATGGTCGGGAAGAGGGTTCCGGAATCGCTGGCGTATATTCCGGCGGGAATTATTCAGGCGGTTCATCCGCTGAATCCGGCGCTGGGTATTCCGATCTTGATGGGACTGGCTTTGATAGTGTGCTGTCGATTTGTGCCGTTTCGACACATGCCCAAGGCGATGCTGATCCTGATCCTGGTGGAGATTGGCACCTTTGCGCCGTTTTACGATTTTCATTTCGGTAAAATCGGGAAGGTGGATTTGAAGCCTCCGATGGCGAAGATGCTCGATGAGATGTCGCCGGGACGTGACGGATTTGTATGGCCTTTGAGTCGTGATCCCTATATTGAACCGCTTGCGATGCTTCAGCCGTTTACGAATATGCTGGCGGAGCAACCGACGATTACGGGGTATGGGCCGTTGCTCAATAAATATCATCGACGATTGTTCGGGTGGGAACTCTGGCCGACGACGGGGCGCTATCTGGAGTTGTTGACGCGGCCCGCGTTGATGAGTCGATACAATATTCGTTTTATTGTTGCCGAAGAGGTGTTGGCGAAACAGATTGAGTATCTTAAGTCATTGGCGCCTTTGGAGGCCGATGCTTTGGAGCTTGTGCTGGTCGATCAGCCGATGGTGATGATGAACGGCGGTCAGGCGTGGTCGATTCCTCAAGAGCAGGGGCTTTATAAGATTCGTTTTTCTGCGAGGCGATTCAGGAAGGACGATTTGCAATTGTTTATACGAATCGGATCGCTGGCATCGACGATTTGGGGCGGACAGAATTTATCGCTTTCGACGTGGGACATCGGCGAGGAGTGGCGGACGTTTGAATGGTATTTTTTCATTCCCGGAGAGAAACGCTCGCACGATGTGGAGTTGAGTTTTAATGCGCATTTTGGGCGATGTGAGATTCGGGATATGCGTTTGAGCCGGGCGGCGGTTCGTATGGATCATCTGGAATATCGCGGGACCGATTCGAACACGGGGGTGACCCTGTATGAGAATGTTTCGGCTCGGGGGAAGGTTTATTTTGCTCAAGCCGCCATGCCGATTGATGAGCCGAGAGATTTTGAAACTCGCCGAATGAGGGCGGTGGAACATGTTTTGTTCGATGATCGCGACACGACAACCTTGGTAAGCTCGCAGAGCGAGTATACATTGCCTCGCGGGCTGGGTGAGGGAAAGATTCTTGAGATTGAACAACACACCCATTCGATTGACCTGAAGGTGGGCGTAGTGAACATGCCTGCGGTATTGGTGATTCCCGGCGGATATGACCATCGATGGAGGCCGCTGGTGGATGGATTTGAAGCGCCGTTGCTTTGCGCGGATGGGATTTCGCGTGCGATTATTGTGTCGCCGGGCGAACACGATGTGACGTTTATTTATGTTCCGGATTCGTTCATGGCGGGGGTGGCGGTGGCGGCGTTTACGGGATTGTTGATGGTTTTTATTTTTACGAGCGGTCTGGCGACCAACAAAGAAAAATGACTCGTGCTTAGCCGCAGAGTTCGAACCAGTTCATATAGGCTGGAATCTGCGTCACTGCCGGATGATTCGTCAGGGTCTTGAGATTTTTTACAAGGTGTTCCAGGTCGCAATCAAGGAGCGCCTTTACGACGAGGGGAGAAAACTGTTTGGCTGAACCGTTATGAATTTCGGTTAACGCCTGTTCAAGTCCCAGGGCGTGGTGGTAGGTTCGGTCGCTGGTGATGGCGTCGAAACAGTCGGCGAGTCCGACGATTGAACCCATCAGTGGAATTTGCTGGTCTTTAAGACCTTCGGGATAGCCTGTGCCGTCGTAGCGTTCGTGATGGTTGAGCACTCCGGGTATAATTTTTCTAAGTTGTTTGATCGAGGAGATGATTCGCGAGCCGATGACGGGGTGTTGGCGGATGGCGGCGAATTCTTCTTCGGTGAGTTTACCGGGTTTGGAGAGCACTTCGTCGCCAATACCGATTTTTCCGATATCGTGGAGCAGGCCCGCCATATAGATTTCGGCGCATTCTTTTTTACTGAGTTTGAGTGATTCTGCCAGCGATTGGCTGATATAGGCGACGCGTTGGCTGTGGCCTCGTGTATAAGGGTCCTTGGCGTCGATAGCATTGACGAAACTTGTCAGCAGGCCTGTAAGCAATTCCTGGATGTCGGAGAGCAAGAAACGATTTTGAAAAAAGCTTCCGGTGTGTTCCGCTATGGATCCGAGAAGTTGGGCCGCGGTGGAATCGAACCCATTAGGGTCGGTGTTCATCGCGACCAGAATTCCCAGCAAATTGCCGTTCGAACAGACCGGCCAGGCGAGGATGCCGTAATCGTCCCGATCGAGAATTGTTTTTAGTTCCGGGTGATCGTTATTTGTGGAAAAAAGGATGGGTTTGTGGACCGTTTTGGTTTGGCTTAATAAAAAGTCACAGATGTTTTGACCGGTTTCGTCAGAAATCGCAAGAGGGCCTGGGGCATACCATGTGGGGTTAGTTTTGTTTTCCTTTCGGATAAGAAGCATCAGTTTTTGGGCACCGATGAGTTCCAGAAGGTCATCGACGAATCGTTGAAAAAATAGTTGCGGATCTTCGGAAATCTGCAGGTGTTGGCCGAGTTTATAAATAAGGCTCAGTTCTTCATAGCTTTGTGACAGTTCCTGTGAAAGGACGGTGAGTTCGGTATCGTATTTGATATTTTGTTGAAGCTGGCGCATCTGCCGTGTGAAAATATCGAAAAGCCCCTCCGATTGCGCAGAGAGTTCGGTCGGCAGGATGCACAGGAGACAGCCGAGGCATCGGCCATGGATGAAGACCGGAAGGGCGAGGGCAGGGTTTGAATGTTCATTGAAATAAATTGGCTGGCCTTGGGCGATGCAATTTTGGGAGGCCTGTTCGATGGTTCGGCTTGAAGTATAATTGGAAAGTCGAGCCGGTTGATCGGCGCTGCCGATACCGATGACGGCGCCGATCTTCGACCAGCCTGCGGCGAGTTGCTCGGCCAGATCGGATACATAAATATTGTGAGGATCGTTTATCATTTTATGCCCCCGAAGAATAAGTCGAATTGGAAAAAATCTGTTGTGTCCATGCCAGCAATTCCCTCGGACTAAAGGGTTTGGGAACCACTCGAACGATATTTGTTTTTGCGAGATCGTCGCGATTGAGGGAAAAACATCTGGCGGTGAGGAGGATTACAGGAATATCGCGAAGATTTTCAAGGTTGAACATTTTTTGAGCCAGTTCCATGCCGTTGATTCCGGGCATTTGATAATCGGTGATCAGCAGGGCGGGATGATCGCGTTCGATTTCCTGCCAGGCTTGGAGTCCGTCGTGAGCGCAGACCACATCAAATCCTGCCGCGCGGAGTTTAAACTCCACGACACGCAGGATGTGAACCTCGTCGTCGGCGATGATAATTTTCAAGGGTCTGCTCACACTAAAATCTCCTCTCGATGTTGATTCGGCGATTGCGATGTCATTGGGTTTGTCGGCAGATCAATAATAAACTTTGAGCCTTGGCCGGGAAGACTCTGTGCATGGACTTTTCCATGGTGAATTTGTTCGACCACTTTTTTGACCAGCGATAATCCCAAGCCTGTGCCGTCGGAGAGTTTTTTACCGTCGCCGCAACGGTAGAATTTGTCGAAAATATGTTCCAGATCGTCGGGTGAAATGCCGATGCCGCTATCTTCGACGCTGATATGATAATGTCCGTTTTCCGGCATCGATTCGACCGTGAGATTGACTTGGCCATGGTTCGGTGTGTATTTCACCGCATTGGAAAGCAGGTTCAGGATGGTTTGACGCAATAAATCGCGATCACCTTGCACCAGCAATTTGTCCGGA
>JAAZAW010000012.1 GCA_012514125.1 Phycisphaerae bacterium
GATGGTCCGCCAATATGATACATCACGACAAAATATCGACCCTTTTGCCATGCGATTCAACAACCCATTTTTACTCGATCGACACCGAGTCCTTCATTCCACCTCCTTTCGCCGGCTTGGGTACAAAACCCAGGTCTTTCTGCCCCTCGAAGCGGACCATTTTCGTACCCGCCTGACGCATACGCTGGAAGTGGCCCATGTGGCCATCCTGCTGGCCGAGCGTTTTGATGCCAACCCCCTGCTGGCAGAAGTGATAGGCCTAGCTCATGATCTGGGGCATGGTCCCTTTGGTCATAGCAGTGAAACAGCTTTGAACAAGCTCATGGCCGACGCCGGTGGATTTGAACATAACGACCAATCGATTCGAGTGGTGGAATTTCTTGAAGGTCCTTATCCCTGGTTCAGGGGGCTGAACCTGACACGAAGCACCCTTGCCGGACTCGAAGCGCATACAACGCCTTACGACCGAACCGACCAGGGCGAAATCAACGGTCATCTCGAAGGGCAACTGGTCAACTGGGCCGACCGTTTGGCCTATAACAGCGCCGACCTTGAAGATGCGCTGGGCGCCGATTTTATCACAGCCGAGGAACTCCAGTCGTTACCTCTTTACCAACGAGCCTGGGAGATGATTCCCCAGGAGCTGCGGGACCGTCCCATCCATGCCCTGCGGCGTGTAGCTCTGGAAAACCTTCAGTATATTTTAATAAATCACATTGAAATCCAGGAGGCCACCGGTGAAACACGAATAACCCTGCGTGACGAAGAATTAAATCAGTTGATTGAAATTGAAAATTTCCTGCTCAACAAAGTTTATCACAGCGAGCGTCTGACCGAAACGGCGACGGTCGTTCAGGAAATTATCGCCCGTTTATTCAATCGTTATTGCGACGACCCTGAACTTTTACCTAAACGCTATTTGTCTCGTCAGGCTGAAATTTCGTTGGATAAGACAATTTGTGATTACATTTCGGGCATGACGGATCGCTTTTGTTTAAAAACTTATCGCCAGCTCTTCGGTGAGCAGGATGAACTCCTGCGATCGATTCAGCCGGTCATTGGGACTGGAAGCTAACTTCTTTTCGGAAAAACAGCATGAATAGAAAAAATTTCCTATTAACAATGATTCGCGTTTTGATTCTGGTTTTTTTATTTTCCGCGACCGCTTTGGGGCAAACTTCGACGACCGCGCCGGCGGAACATCCATCCATCGGCACTCGCATCACCCAGCAGCTTCAGGAGATTGGCATGTCCGAAGAAGCGGCGGTGTTGATCATCTCCATGCTGCCGGTGGTCGAGCTTCGCGGGGCGTTGCCGGTGGCGTGTCTGATGGGTATGAATCCGGTTCTGGCGTATGTGCTGGCGGTTGTCGGAAATATGATTCCGGTCGTGCCGATTTTGCTTTTTCTGGGACCGTTATCACGCTGGCTGAGCCGATATAAGCTAGGCCGAGCCTTTTTCAACTGGTTCTTTGAGCGTGCCCGAAAAAAGAGCCGTTCGATTGAAAAATATGAAACGCTGGGGTTGGCGTTGTTTGTCGCAGTACCGTTACCGATAACGGGCGCATGGACGGGGTGCGCGGCGGCGTTTCTTTTCGGCATCAAATTCAAGCATGCGCTGGTGGCGATCCTTGCGGGTGTGATGATCGCGGGATTGATCATGACGGTGTTATGTCTGATGGGTATGCTTGGCGCGATCATCGCGGGCGTCGTGCTGATGGGCCTGATGGTGATGGGGCTGCTGGGGCTGTTCAAAAGGGAACAGCCTGCCGAGGAATAGTATTTATTTCGTTCCTAAATAAACGTTGCTCGCATGGGTTTTCTTGCGGCGGAGCGTTTGAAGGTCATGGCGGGATAGCCCATGGTTATTGCCGAGACGACATGCTCGTTTGCGGGAATTTTCATTATTTCTTTGAGTGTTTTGTCTTTCGACGCGGCAATGACGAGATAGCCGTTATAGCAGGTTCCGGCGCCCAGCGTTTCGGCGAAGATCGTGGCGGTCTGTGCGGCGATCCAACCATCGGCGGTTGACATGGGGTCTTTCATTGGTGCCGTAAAGACCATCAACGTGGGGGTGTGATGAAGCACCTGATATTCAGGGTCCTCGGTGATGCGTTTGAAGTCGTTTCGATAGGCTTCGAGCATTCCGGGTGAATGGCCAAGCCATCGCCAGATGAGAGGAAAGCCGGGCATGGCAAAAATTTTCAATAATTTTTTGTAGTGCTCCGGCAGACGGCCGTTGATTTGCGCGATGACCTGCGGATCGGTATAGACATAGGCTTTGATGCGGCGCATATTTTTGGCGCTGGGAGCATAGGCGGCGGCTTCGACGATTTTTTCCAAGTGTTCGCGACTTACCGGTTCAGATTTGTAAAATCGCAGACTTCGGCGATGGCGAATCAGGTTCATCAGATGATCCGGCGAGACGGGTTCGCGCGTTGACTCATCTTTCGCCACGTCTTTGAATTCCAGAACCGTTATTGCCTCGGATGGACATACCGCATAACAATGGCCACACTTGATGCAGAACATATTTTTGGCTGGATCGATGACGGGGCCGGGTGAAATGACTTTTTTCGTGCAGACTTTGGAACACAGATTACATTTCGTGCATTTATCCGAATCTATCGATATCATCGTTTTTCCTTATTCGCTCGAGTTTAAATATACACAAGTCGCTTCGCCCCATTCGGCAGGTTCAGCGACCGAAATTTCGCTATTGTTATTGATGATTATATCAATGCCGATCGATAATGACCGTATTTTGGCTGTGAATTTTACCGAAAACCATGTTCAGAATTTCGATTTGATTAAAATGTCTGGACCAGCGAGTCCGCTCAAACCGCCCCAGGTTTTTTTGCGTCACGAGAATCAGTTTGTCTTGTTTTTCGGGGAAATGCTCCAGAATCCAGTCCAGCATTTCGGTGTCCTGATCTTTTTTCAGAACCAGGACGATCGTGGCGGTTTCATCAGCGTTGACAAACCGGATGCAGTCGATGTTGATGGATTTAAGGAACTTGAAAAATTGATCCGCTACGGGATAGACACCGAATAAAATCTTTTGCCCAATGAGTTGGGCCAAAGACAGGTCTTCAGTATGCTCCGGTAGATTCAGAACGATCAAATCGTCATCGGCGGACGAGGCTTTTTCTTCGGAGAAAACCTCGGTGGGAGAATTTTGAACTTCTTTTTTTTCCGCGATTTCTTCCTGCTCTATCGATTGGGGCATGGGAACAGGATCGAACACTTCGGAGATTAAAACAGGAGATTCCTGCGAGCCTGGTTCGGCTTTGATTGATTGCCTCCACTCGTCAAACCGTTGTAAATAAACTTCGAGTTGCCCGTTTGTTTCGATGCGGGCCAATTCGCGTTCGACGATGGTTTGATTTTCGATGGAATACCCGAAATGGTCGATTTCAAGTCCCAGATGTTCCCGGGCGGTCTGCGCGATACGGGCATGAACCTCCTGGGCCTGTTTGAAGCTGTCGGCGTTGATGACGAATATCCCCGCAGACAATTTTCGATTTCGGCTGATGGATTTTAATACGCGATATGAATCGATAAACCTGGGCCGTTCCGGCGAGGCGAGAACACAAACGCTGTCGGTCAATTTTGAAAATTGATCGTCGCAGGTTTCCGCCAAAATATCCCTGCTCAAAAGAACATAATCCCATTCTTCCGAAATCGCGTCGATGTCGTCGTTGAAATGGACAACCTTCCCGTCGGGAATCCTGCACCCTCGAACGGGCGCGTCGGATTTTCCGGAAAAATCGGTCAGCACGATGGACGAGGAATCGAATCGCACCACCGCCACACGTTTTCCCTGCCCGGCAAGTGTTCGCGCCAAAAGCGTCAATGCCTGTTGCGATTGGCCCCGAAGATGCGAGCAAAAAACATCCAAAAAATAAACCGCGTCGCCGGATTCCTGCGTTTCGGAAAATTCGTCTTGCGATTCAGATAAAAAATCAGACGGATCGACCTTTAGGGTTCGATCCGTCAACTGCGGTGATGGCGGATAGGAATATTGATTTCCATTCGGGGCGACGCGGGTAATCCGTTGTCGTCCACTTTCATTATCAAAAACGCTGTCTGTGTCCAGAATATTTTGCGCCGCAGCCTCACCGCCGGCGTTTAAATCAGACAAAAAGAAATGCGCAACGTTTGAAATCCGAGTTTGTGCATTCGACACAGATTAGACCTCGATCACAGAATTCAGCTCACCGTAAGGATTGCTTTCGACATAGTTGTTATGCGGGTCGTGCTGCCAGGCTCCATCGACCACGTATCGATAACGATATCGGCCTGTTTCGACCGGAATGGTCACTTCCCAGGCACCGTTTTTTTCGACCTGATCGAGTCTGTTCATCGGGGTCGCATCGGCGGACCAGTTGTTAAAGTCGCCCGCCACACATACTTGGCTTGCGTGCGGATAATCTGCCAGGAATTTGATGCCGTCTTCGGTTCGAGTCACACCATAAACCAGTTCCAGCTTTTCTTCCACCGGAGCTTGTTGAATTATCTTCGGCTCTTTTCCGAGGGTTGAAGCCGATTCCTGCAATAATTCTTCCGCTCGGCGTGAAAGCGACTCGGCCTTGCTCATCAAGTCGTCCGCCACTGCCTGGGTTTCGACGTTCACAACATTTTCAATCGATAC
The DNA here is from genome assembly GCA_012514125.1 of Phycisphaerae bacterium. Taxonomy (GTDB): domain Bacteria; phylum Planctomycetota; class Phycisphaerae; order JAAYCJ01; family JAAYCJ01; genus JAAZAW01. The sequence continues at coordinate 4,654 of JAAZAW010000012.1, forward strand.
CGCAGGCTCGAATGCCTTGATCACTTCCTGTGCGAGCTTGCTGAAATCTTTAAAGCCCATACTGCTCGAATCGTATTCACTGATCGCCTGACCGAGTGATGAGCCTTCTTTAATTTTGATATTGAAATTCACGTATGTCTGGAACATCAAATGGCCAAACTGTTTTCGCATCTCACCGAGCATTTCTCTGCCCAGTTTGGTACGAACGTCGTAAAGATTGGCGACCACCTTGATCGTCAGTTCCTGTCCGCACTGTTTTTTGAGCATTTCCAGCGTTTCGAGTTGTTTTTTTAATCCGTGAACGGAAAAGTACCCTGTTTCGACAGGGATAATCACTGCATTGGCGGCTCGAAGTGCGTTGAACGTCAGCAGACTCACCGCGGGCGGGCAATCGATCACGCAATAATCGTATTTATCCGCAACCGAATCCAGAACATTTTTAAGCCTCATTTCCCGACCCGGCATCCCCGCAAATTGCTGTTCAAACGCCGCAAGTTCCAAACTTGCCGGAGCCAGATCGAAATTTTTTCCGATCTGCCAGATGACTTTTTCCATATTCACCGGTGTATCGTCAGACCTGGACAAGACATCATAGATGCTCTGTTCAACCTGCTCCTCAGGAACCGCCAAACCCAGCCCACAATGCCCTTGCGGATCCATATCCACCAGAAGTGTTCTTTTTCCCTGCATACTCAAACACGCGGACAGATTGATCGCAACCGTCGTTTTGCCGCAACCGCCCTTTTGGTTGGCTATCGCCAGCACCTTCGCCATCTGACGCCTCCTTACCTGACACACATTCTTACCCAAAACCCAATCTTCATCCCCTGCAGATTATCAGTGTGATCTAAATCTAACACTGATTCTTAAAAACTCTAACCAATTAATCGGTATATCAGGTCTGATAACTTTACTTTTTTATCGGAACCTTGTCTTCCATAACCGAATCATACGTTTTGGATTTAATATCGTCACCGTATTACTATTTTTGTCTCTATAAAAAAAGCATCGTTTCGGACTCTTCACGAATATTTACGATATTTGACGGATATCGAGATGACAGCCGAAGTTAAGTTGCTATAATTGAGATAATGTCGGGTTGTAAAGCCGCCCCGGGAAAATATTTTTGATTTTTCCGAGATTAAAAATCGCGATTTTCAGTGAAATCAAAGGGAAAATGGGCGATTTCTCGGGGGGGTATCGGTCTGCTTGAAAACTGCCGACGGGACAAAAGAAGCTTGCAATACTGCAATAAATCTTGTCAAATGGCTGCTTATTTCACAAGTGACTGTTTTTATTTTTTTGTGAGGAACGAACCTGCAACTCAGGTTCTTTTCGGGTTTGTATCTGGAGTACAGACTTTGTTTAACACTAACGTAGTTTCTGTTTTCGGAAAGGGCTAAAACGATGAGCCAGGATTATAGGTTACCCTATAAGGATGATCTGGGATTTTGTAACATTATTTTTAGCGCCATCGGCGGCGAAGGCGCCAATATGGCAGCTAAACTTCTTTTTAAACTCGGTGTCGAGATGTTCGATCTTGACGGCGGGTACGACGCCAAGTACGGCAGCGAAAAGAAAGGTACCCCGACGGACGTTTCCGTTCGTTTTTGCGATTACGGTACGCCGGTGCGATCTGCCGGTCCGACGACCCAACCGCACTTTCTCGTTGCGTTTCGCGAATTTCTGATTCGCCCGCTGAGTCTCAATCGAGGTTTGCAGGCCAACGCCACGGTGATCGTCAACTCGACCAAATCGCCGGAAGAAGTTCGCGATATCCTTCAACTCAACAGCGGTACGGTGATCTGCCTCGATGCGACGGACATTGCGGCCAAGACCCACAGTCGACTCAACATGCCGATGATGGCGATGTTGTGCTATGAACTGAAATTCGATCCGGAAAAAGTCAAAGAGAAAGTCGCCAAGCAATGGCCTAAGGTAGCCCAGGCGAACCTGGCTGCGTTCGACGCCGCGGTAGCCCAGTCGAAACGCGCGACGTTCAAAGACGATGGAAAATATCCGCTGGTGTCGTTCACGGAACATCGCGATGAAAGAATCGGTTATCTGAATATGCCCGAAGGCGGCGCCATCGACGCGACCCGCTTTTCGACGATCGGCAAGAACAATCGACTCAGCGGAACCGGATTTTTCCCGAAATTCGAACAGGCTTCGTGCATTACCTGCGGTATGTGCATGACCGTTTGCTCCGATCCCGGATCGCTCAAGTGGGTTGACGGCAAGATGACGGGCATCGACGAAAACTATTGCAAGGGTTGTATGCGATGTGTCGCGATTTGTCCTTCGCACAAAAAAGGCAAAGCCCTGCAGTTCCCGTGCCCCGAAGCCGAAGCGCTCACCACCGGGAAAAAGGTTTAATTCAAGTATAAATCTGATAAGTAATCCAGTTGGATTTTTAATAACAAGAGGAAAAATAAAAATGACTACGACAAGTGATAAGATTAAATCACAGGTACGATGGCTTGGAAACGGCAACGAAGCGGTTGCCCAGGCTGTTTTGCATTGCTGTTATGATGGTGAAGGATATTATCCGATTACCCCGTCGAGCGAAGTCGGCGAAGAAGTGGCCAAGGCCATTGCCGCCGGCAAGACCGATATGAAATACGTGATCGGAACCAGTGAACTGGCCGCTATCGGTATTTGCACCGGTATGGCGTTGGCGGGTGGTCGCGTGGTGGATGTCACCAGCGCCCAGGGATTATTGCTCAAGTACGAAGAGCTTTCGACGGTCAGCGGTTTGGGCCTGCCGATGGTGCTGAACCTTTCGACCCGCGAAATCAATGCCCCGCTGAACATCAAGAACGGACACAGTGACCTGATGACGATGTTGGGGACAGGGTGGTTGATTTTCATGGCTCCGACAGTGCAGGCGGCCTATGATATGAACATCATCGCGCTGAAGGTGGCGGAAGAAGTGCTGCTGCCGGCAGTGGTCGCGTATGACGGTTTCCACACCAGCCACGCCAATCGTCGCATCCAGGTGTTTGAAAACACTCAGGACGTCCAGGAGTTTCTGGGCGAAAAACCGATTGACAGAATTCTGTCGGGCAAGAGCAAACAGTGCAGTGTTGTCGATACGAAGAATCCCAAGACCATGGGACCGTACATGAACGACGACCTGATGAACACCAAGGTCGTGATGGAACAGAAAATGGAACACGCGCTCAACGTCGTGATTCCGCGAGTGCTCAAGGAATTCGCTGAAATCTCAGGCCGTGAATATGGTCTGGTTCAGCAGTACGGCGATAAGAACGCCGCCACATGCATGGTCGCCCTCAACACCGCCGGTGAAGCCGCCAAGGACGCGGTCGACCTGCTCGATCGCAAGGATGAAAAGGTCAACCTGGTCATCCCGATGCTGCTGCGTCCCTGGCCGGAAAATCAGATTTCCGATGCGGTCGGCGCCGCCAAAAAGATTCTGGTGGCGGAACGTGCCACACAGTACGGCGCCAATAATTTCATGGCGAATGAACTCGGCGCAGCCCTCCAGAAAAAAGGCAATAACGCCAAAATTATCCAGCGAACCTACGGCATGGGCGGTTTGAACTTCCGACTGGACGATGCCCTGTATCTGTATGATTTGATCAAAAAATGGCCAAACGTCGAAGACGAAAATGAAAAACGCGAAAAATGGTATTACGGCGTATGGGCGGGCGATCCAAGCTACAATCCTCCGGTGGTGGTTGAACCGATCAAGACCGAAGATTGCTCGATCAACGCCAAACTCGAACGGCCAAACCTCAAAGAACTTTCGAAGATGCCCAATCGCATCGAGAAACACGCCGCCTGTCCGGGTTGCGGTATTTTCGCGAACATCAACCTCTTCCTCCGCGGCATCGACGGGCAGGTCATCCTGCTGTTCAACACCGGCTGCGGCATGGTCACGGCGACGGGCTTCCCCTACACGAGTTTCAAGGTTCCCTATGCCCATAATCTCTTCCACAACGCCAGTTCGACCGCAACGGGTATTGTGGAGATGATCGACAAGTTCAAAAAAGATAACAAGGTCAGCGACGACATTACCGTGATCTGCGTCTCCGGTGACGGTGGCGACGATATCGGTATGGATCAGGTCATCGCAGCCGCTTTGAGAAACGACCCGTTCATCTTCATGGAATACGACAACAAGGGTTACATGAACACCGGCGCCCAGATGTGCTATAGCGGTTTCAAGGGCCAGAAAAACTCCAACGCACACGTGGGTCCGAATCAGCAGGGTAAGCTCACGCATCATAAAGACATCATCGAAATCCTGCGAGGCACCTATGCCCCCTACCTGTTCCAAGCTGCTGAATCTCAGCCGATCGACATGATCCGAAAGGCCCGACGGGCACAGCAAATCGTTCGTGAAGGCGGCTTCGCTTTCGGAAAGGTCTTCAGCACCTGTCCGCTCAACTGGGGTCTGGAAGAAGCCCGGTGTCCACAGGCCGTTGCCAAGGTGGTTGATGCCTGCTTGCACCCGCTTTACGAAATCGATCACGGCAAGACCACGTTAAACTACAACCCTGAAGAAAAGGGCAAGAAGATCGCGGTCACCGAGGCGTTCGCCAGTATGGGCGCCGGATTTGCTCACCTGGCCAAACCCAATTTCGCCACGCTGATGGAAGAAACCCAGAAGCATGTCGATTATCGTTGGGAACGGCTCAAAGCCATGTCGGGGTCGACCGTACTGTAAGGGCAGGCCAAAATTCCAATCGCCTGGACGAAAGGAATTTGAGTGTATTACAAACAAAAGGGCGATTCTTCGGAATCGCCCTTTTTCTTTTGGTCTTAATTTTCATCCCGCTCAAGCAGGACCAGATATTCGGTGTTGCCCCCGCTACCGGTAAAAGGCGACTGGGTCTGGTTGACGATTCGCAAGCCCAGACCGGCAATCCGGATCAGAACATCCTGAAAAACTTGCAGCGATTGTTCCGGGGTCAGCACACCTGCTTTCAAAAGCTGTTTGGGCGCCTCGTAGTGGGGTTTGACCAGAGAAATAATTTTGCCCACAGGTTTGATCAAATCGCGGGCATGGGGAAGAATTTTTTCCTGAACCGTCCAGCCCAGATCGATAACGGCCAAGTCGCATAATTCCGGCAGTCGAACATAAAGAGCATTGGTCCGTTCCATCACAACAACCCGTGAATCCTTACGCAGGCGATAGTCCAAAACACCATAGCCGGTATCGACGGCATAGACTTTTCGAGCCTGATGCTGGAGCAGACAGTCTGTAAAACCTCCGACGTTGGCTCCTAAATCGACACACACCATTCCGGCGGGATCGACGCCGAAACATTCGATCGCCTTGGCCAATTTATAGCCTGCACGACTGGCAAATTGAGATTCATGTGCTACCATAGTCACAATAAAAAACCTGCCTCGCGATAAGGCAGGTTTATAATAATTCCAAACTCATTCAATCTTTTTGAATCGTACAGACCTCACGGGCCGGCGTCCACTTACACTTACGCATGAGCGGAGCTAAGCTGTTGTTCGAGTCCGGCTAAAGCCTTGGCCAAACGGGACTTACGCCGATCGGCGGTATTACGGTGAATCACGCCCTTGGCCACATCCTGATCAATCAAACGAAAAGCCTTGGGCAGTTCGCTCTTGGCTTCATCAAGCTTCCGGTCGTGGATCATCTGGAGGAAATCTTTGATTTCGCTCTTAAGTTCACTCTTGATCGACCGGTTATAAATCCGATGTTTCTCATTCTGTCGAATGCGTTTTTTGGCTGAAAACGAATGTGCCACGCTCTCTACTCCTTCGATATCATAAAATCGGTTAATTTCATTTATTCGCTATAGAAACAAATTATTATACATGGGTTGTCGATTTTGTCCATAGCCTTTTAAAGTTCCGGAAAATATTTTTTCCGAATTTTCGGTATTTGGAACAACCCAAACTACTTGTTTGTCCCATACCAGTATTGCCGAAACCGCTCGTGTGTTCTATAATTATAAGGTTGTAGGAAGAAATTGCAATATTTACAAAGTTTTTGAAGAAATTTCAGGAGTACTTTTTGTCTAAAACATTACGCGAAGAATTGACGGTTCGGGCAGAACGTGCGATTCTTGTAGCGATTATTCTGCCCGAAAAAGCACAGGAATTCGACAATCTGGCAGAGATCGAGGCACTGGCACAGACCGCCGGGGCCACAATGGTCGGCAGTATGGTCCAGAAACGTATGCGGGTCGATCCAACCTATTTTGTGGGCAAGGGGAAAATTCAGGAACTTGCCGAATTGGTAAAGGAACTTTCCGCGCAGGTGATTATTTTTGATAACGACCTGACGCCCAGTCAGATTAAAAATATCGAAACTATCGTTGAATGCAAGGTAATCGACCGCAGTGAATTGATTTTGGATATTTTCGCCACTCGCGCACAAAGCAAACAGGCAAGGCTTCAGGTCGAGCTGGCGCAACTGCAGTACACCTATCCTCGCCTGACGCACATGTGGGGCCACCTCGAGCGAATCGCAGGCGCGGGCGGCGCGACAGGCGCCGGTGCGGTCGGCGGTATCGGGACACGCGGACCAGGCGAAAAACAGCTTGAAATCGACCGGCGTATCGTGCGAAAAAAAATCGATGCCCTCAAACACGAACTCAAGGAAATCGACAACCGCAAACTCCGCGAAATCGCCAGCAGAGAGGATCAGTTTAAAATCTGTCTCGTGGGATATACCAACGCGGGAAAAAGCACGCTGATGAACGCGCTGACCGAAGCAGACGTCTATGTGGAAGATAAACTCTTCGCGACACTCGATACACGCACCCGGCAATGGGAGCTTGGCAAAGGCCGAAGTATTCTGCTTTCGGATACGGTCGGTTTCGTCCGCGACCTGCCCCACCATCTGGTCGAATCGTTCAAGGCGACACTGGAAGAAGCAATGAACGCCGATCTGCTGCTCAATGTGGTCGATGCATCCAACCCTCAAGCGGTTAATCAAATGAAAACGGTGAAAACCGTTTTGGAAGAACTCGGATGCAACGAAAAAAACATCGTAACGGTCTTCAACAAGGTTGATCGTCTTTCCAGCGGCTCATACGAACGCGAAAGCGTCTTGAAGGTTCTCAAACAATTCGACCCCGTCGGAATTTCGATCTCTGCGGCTACCGGAGAAGGTCTGGACCTGCTCAAGGAACGGGTCTCGTGGTATTTTCATCGTCCGGCGGTTCACCTGACCATCGACGTTAATTGTTCCGCGGGAAAGCTCATTCACTTTTTGCGAAAACGCGCCAATATCCATCAGACGGAATACCTCGATGGAACCGCGAGAATGGAACTGTCGATCGCGAGCAATTGGCTTGGACCCTTACGGCAATTCGCGAACGATTTCAAGATCGTCGAAAGTTCCGAACCGGCCATCACGGAAGAGCTGATGGCTGAAGTCAAATAAACTCCAGGGCGGGTTCATGACCCGCCCTGCTTTATCGTCTGACCACGTTATAAATTTCCAGCGATTGCTTCAATAACTCTTCAAGCCAACCCAACGGCAAAACTGTCGCTTTGTCCGAAAGGGCTTTGTCGGGATTATCGTGAATTTCAAGGAAAAGACCGTCGGCACCAGCGGCGATTCCCGACCTGGCAAGAATCGCCCCCATCGCCCGGTCGCCCCCCGAACTTTTTCCCGCACCACCCGGATCAGCGGCGCTGTGCGTAGCATCCATGAGAACGGGGCAACCTTCCTGATGCATCCATTCGATGCTCCGCATGTCGGCGATCCAGCGATTATAACCAAAAAAGGTTCCGCGTTCCGTCAGAACAATACTCTCAGCTCCGCCCTGCCGGAGTTTGTCGACCACATTTTTCATTTCCCACGGAGCCATGAACTGAGCCTTTTTGACGTTGACGGTTTTACCGGTTTGCGCCGAAGCCAACAGCAAATCGGTCTGTCGGGCCAGAAACGCCGGAATCTGTAAAACGTCCAGCACCTTGCCCGCATAAGCCGCTTGGCCGGATTCGTGAATATCGCTCACTACAGGCAACCCTAAACGTTCTTTGACGATGGCGAGAATGTCCAGCCCTTTCTCAAATCCCGGGCCTCGATAAGAATCAATACTCGAGCGATTGGCCTTGTCGAAACTCGCTTTGAACATATAGTTAATGCCCAGTTTCTCGCAAAGCGACTTCCCGAATTCGGCGATTCTAAGACAATGATCGAGCGACTCGATCACGCAAGGCCCAGCGGCAAGAAAAAGCGTTCCATCTTTGCCGCCAATGGCATAGGGACCGATTCGCCCGGCGGGCAATGTCAACGCGGGTAAACCCTCATTCATTTTTCACACCTTTTATTTCCAGAAAACAAGATCGATTTATGATGATTACAACTACGGAGGAAGAATAACACGAACTGCCTGGGGAATGACAGAAAATTCCGCCGGCAGATTACCGACAGGGTCGCCGTCGGTCTCAAAGGGAATGGGCTCGGTTGAGGTCACGCGAATTTTTTTGGCCTGCCGATAGGTCACCATCGAATCCCGGCAATGTGTCCGCATGACCGTATTCCAGGCATGTTTCACCAGACGAAACTGGTGGGTACAATGATAAAAACAAATATCGAGCAGTCCGTCGTCGTAACGAGCCTGTTCGCAAATCCGCAACCCCACCGCGTAACGCGAAATATTGGAAACAAACATCAAACCTCGGGCGTTTTCCACGATGATTTCACCGTCGGCTTCAACAGTCATCGGCGGAAAACGATATTCCCACAACGTCCGCCAGATCGGCCAAAAATAAGTCAAATGGGTAATATTGCCCGTGCGAAATTTATTGAGTTCGAGAAGAACATGCGCATCAAAACCCACTCCCGAAAGGAGCAAAAATTTGCGATGGTTCACCTGCCCCATATCCATGACCACCCGTCGCCCCCATTTGAGGGTCTGGATCAGTTGATCGCAGTCGGGTAAAACGCCCATTTCCCTGGCGAAGAGATTTTCCGTCCCCGAAGGAAAAATGGCGATCGGCTTGTCCGTGCCCGAAAGTCCATTGATCACTTCGCAAATCGTCCCGTCGCCGCCGGAGATCAACACCAGATCAAAACGATGGGCGTATTGCCTCGCCCAGTGCCCCCCATCGCCCGGACCGCGAGTAATATGAATATAAGGCTCGAATTCCTGAGCCTCAAGCGTCTCGCGAAGTTTCATCGGCAACTCCCGCGACCGCGAATAACCCGATATCGGATTAATGATCACCAGAATTTTCTTTATATCCATTTTTTACCACGCACGATGCCATATAATCCCTGTCGTTGATTATCTCTACACCACCGCAATCAACCGGCGAAAAACAAAACCAAACCCGGTCGTTGCACCCGAAAATATTATAAATTTTTAACGATTTGAATACAAACCTAAAGATCGATCTCACTTCGGCAAAAACGATCAACCCAAAAACAACGTGCTTAAATCATGTCGAAAATCGCGGGTCCTTCTCATTGACACCGATAAAACCCTGCTGGCGAAGCTGACATCGATAACACTGCCGACATGGCGATAGACCTGACTTGTAACACGACCAGGTCAATTCCAACGGCGATTTGAGCTGATGGGCCAACTGAATTATTTCCATGCGTTTCATCGTCAAAAACGGCAATTCCAAAGTAATCTTATGCTCAGGCGAAACAACTTTTTGCACCATGCAGTTAAACAACTGAATCATCTCGCGATCAATCGACGGTTCGAGCTTGTTGTATGCGGGCAACGCCAAACCATAATCTTCCGATCCGCCGCAATAAATCGACTGGGCCTTGATCGTCAGCGCCCAACTCGCCGCCACCGACCAGAACGTCGGCATGCCGAATGGAAGATAAGTCTGCGGACGCTGTAACCCGATTTCGGAAATGGTTTCGATCGACAACTTCGGATCGACCAGCGAAGAGCCGCCGATTTGCTTAAAGTGATCAAGTCGCGAGATCATGGCGTATCGAGGTTTGAAGTGTTTGACCTGTTTCTCGAAGGCATCTTTTTCCAGCTCGGCTGCGTGTTGATTATACGTAATGTGAAGCATAGCCAGTTGATGATTCTGACTGGCCACCGAAGCCAAAACACAACTGTCGATTCCGCCCGAAGTCAACAAAACGACCAGTGCCATAAGAATCTTTCCTTGTATTGGTTTTTACCTCAGCGAAGCGATCAATCCGAATCGCCCCGCCGACTTGCCCTGCCTGCGATAAGAAAAGAAATTCGTGTCGCAAATCGTGCATCGGTTCATCTGCTCGATACGATCAGCCTGAACACCCGAACGCACCAATTCCGAACGAACAGCTCCGGGCAAATCGAAATATTGTGTGTCATTTCGCCGAACCACAAAAGGCAAAATCTCAGAACGCGAGCTGATGGTTTCCACAAACGGATCATCCACTTCGTAACAGCACACTCCCGCCCCAGGCCCCATCCCCACGATCAAATCGCCCGGTTCCGTCCGAAAATTTTGTCGCATCGTATCGACAGTTTTTCCAATAATTCCCCCAAAGGTGGTCCGCCACGAGGCATGAATCACACCGATTGCCCTTTGAACCGGATCGTAAAGTAAAACCAGTAAACAATCCGCTGAAATCACCATGATCGGCGTATCGCCAAGATTCGTCACCAAAGCGTCTGTCTCCGGAATCGCCGACCCCCATCCCTCGCTGCCCCGCCCGACATCCTGCGCCGTAACAACCGCGACATTCGTCTTGTGAACCTGCTGCCCCGTAGTCAAACGATCGCAATTGATCTCAACGCTGTCGCAAACCAACCGACGATTACGCATCGCACTTTCGCAATTCAACCCCACATGATCGGCGATATTAAAATCATCATACTGGTCAAATCGTGCGGATGTCACCACATGAACCAGATCGTCGAAGCGCAGCAGACTGGAAAACTGATAAATCATCCTTGAATTTTCCATTCCCAACATTCGGCGATTTCCACCGCATACCGGCTAATCGATTTTAATAACGCTCGTCACATCATGTTCTTTAAGTTTGTCTCTGCCGTTGAGGAACATCAGCTCGATCAGAAACGTAATCCCGACGATATCCCCGCCAAGCGTTTTAATCAAATCACAGCACGCCCGCATCGTCCCCCCCGTCGCCAACAAATCGTCCACCATCAGCACCTTCTGCCCAGACTTGATCGCGTCGGCATGAACCTCCAGAGAATCCGTGCCATATTCAAGATCATAGGTCGCACGAATCGTTTTCGAGGGAAGCTTTCCAGGCTTGCGAATGGGCACAAAACCCGCCGCCAGACACTGGGCCACCGCTATACCAAAAATAAATCCCCGCGACTCCGCCCCAACCACGACATCGATCCCTTTCCCGCGATACGGATTGGCCAAAAGCTCTATCGCCAACGCCAACGCCGAGGGATCACCCAGCAACGGCGTAATGTCCTTAAAAATGATCCCCTTCTTCGGAAAATCCGGAATATCGCGAAGATGACGCTTTAAAATCTCACAGCATGTGTCCATAATCAAGCTAACTCCAGTTGAATATACTCTTCCAGTTTGGTCAACGCCAGCCGCTCCAGCTGTCTGACCCGTTCTCGTGTCAAACCTATCGTTTCTCCTACTTCTTTGAGCGTCATCGGGGACTGACCGTCGAACCCATAACGAAGCCTCAAAATCGTCGACTCACGATCGTCAAGCTGGCTTAACAACTCTTTTATAACCTGTTGTTCGCCTTCGTCAAAGAGTTTTTCATCAAACCCGTCACTGCGCTCATCCACCAGCGTCTCAGACAAATCCATCTGCTCATCGTCGATCACCAACGTCTTTACGCCGGATGTTAACGCCGTCAAGGCATTCTTAACAATCTTAGCCCGTTTCGCAGGCAACTTTAACGCTTTGACGATCTCTTCATCCGTCGCAGGCCTGCCGAATTGCTTTTCGATTTCAACCGCCTTGGCCCGCCAGCGACCTATTTCTTCCACCACATAAACCGGAATATTCACAGGCTGACCCGCACCAACCAACGCACGCTTGATCGCCTGTTTGATCCACCACCCCGCATAAGTACTGAAACGCGACCCCTGATCCGGATCGAACCCTTCCACCGCCCGCAAAAGACCAATATTTCCCTCTTCAATCAAATCCGAAATGGGCAATCCCCTGCCCGTGTAATTCTTGGCAATACTCACTACAAGCCGAAGATTCGCTCGCACCATCCGATCCCGAGCCTCCCACGCCCGCTCCGGATCAGGTCCCCGAAACTCTCTCGCCAACTGCTGCTCATCCTCCGCAGAAAGCAGCTGCGTATCGTTGATCTGTTTCAGATAAACTTCCAAGCCTGCTTCCGGTGCCATATATCGTCTGTTCATCGCAAAACACCCAAGTCCGATAAAAATATCCGCTTCTTTCCATAATAACCACAAAGATCACTTCAACTTATCGGCACTTCATCGCCCCAACGTTAGCATAAAGGAAATTTCATAATAATTTTAGCTATATTAGATTAGCACAACTTTCAATGCCGCCAAACATCACTCCATATGCACCACACCCCGGCGTTGATCGGCAACCAGACTCATACGTTTAAGAAAATCATAAGCCTTACGCGGATTTCGAATCTTCTCCAATAACAACACCGGATGCGTTTCGTCGGAACTTAAAATCTCAACCGTCCCGATCCCCCACAAACGATCCATCAACGTACAATGCAAACGCACATCCGTCACGCGAAACATATCCAGATTGTCCATGCTGCGATTGAGAACCCCCCGTTCATATTCAATCCGATCCTGACCGATCCGCCACGAAATGCATTTAAGAATCACGATCTTGCCCCCAAGCCAGATCACCACCAACCCCCCCACACCCAACGCCACCATCACTCCCGACGGATCGTTCATCATAAAACCGGCAAAAATCCCCACCGCAATAATGACAATCCCCAGAATAAACGAATTCGCCATCGCCGCCAGTGAAGGCCGAACCAACAACAACACGTCTTCCGCAACATCGGAACGATAAGGCGGATTCGTCAAACTCCGCCGTCCCTGCCTTCCCAAAACCTCACCCGACGACGCGTGAGCGTCTTTTGCGACAAATTCACCGCAAAAACGACACTTGATCGCCTCCGCTAAAATCATCTCGCCGCAAAACAAACATTTTTTCCTGGAATTTGAAGCAGTATCCATAGCCGTCCTCTAACACAATACCCTCATGGCAGAAATCATCATACGATCAGTACGCTATAAATACTATATCCAAATTCTTCCAAACATAAAAGCCCATCTCACAGATCGTCTCTAACCCCTCCCGCACTTCTGCGACTGAGCGGTCTCGATAAACGCCAATAAATTCTCCAACGGCACATCCCCTTCTACCGCATGAGCCGGAGCAAACACATATCCGCCCCCCCTCCCAGCCGCAATCAATCGTTGACTTTCCCGGCGAACATCCTCCACGCTCCCGTAAGGCAGCGTCCGCTGAGTCGAAAGTCCACCGTAAAAACTCAACCGCCCTTTATATTGCTCCATCAGTTTATAAACATCCATCACCTCAGGCTGAAACGGATTAAAACACGATACACCAATTTCAATCAGTTCATCAAAAAGCTCATCCACATCCCCGCAGGAATGAATCATCACCGTCTTCCCCGCCTCGACCGCAACACCGTACATCCGCTTAAGTTGCGGATAAATAAACTCCCGCCAGAACATCGGCCCCATAATCAACCCGTGCTGTTGCCCCCAGTCGTCACCAAAATAAACACCGTCGATATCATACTCCAATGCTTTTTTAATATGCGCGATATTATAATCCGCAATTCGCGTCAAAAGCTCATGAACAAAATCCGGATGATCCAGAAAATCCATCATCAGGTTTTCCATACCGCGCAACGTCCACGCACGTTCAAATAAAGAAAATCCTAACGCAAAAATCCGATAGCGATCGCCATAGCGATCCAACATCTCGGGAATCTTATCGAAAAAAATCGTTGATGTCGGATCGGGAAATTCATACCCACCCAAGCTCGGCTCCGGAAGAACCACACCATGAACCACGCCGATATCCTTATCCTTCGTGCGATCCCACGTCACTCCAAAATAATCGCGAACAAAACCATTCCCCAAATCGGTAAACGAACCGATCGATTCGCCCAGAAAAAGAAAATGGTTATCCAGAACAGACTCAAGATCGTCAACTCCATAATATTCTTTAAGCTTCTCCGCCGCCTCAAGAGTAAACCCAAAATTCCACGGAACATAAGGCGGGGCTTGATGAGAAAACGCCTTTCTCACAACGTCACGTTTGGAATAAGAACAAGACATAGATACCTCCTGAATAAGCCCAAAAAACTGTTATACATTTCTGATTCAATATCGCTATAGTATCACCACTCTCCTGCACCAACAGCCTCTACCTTGCAATCCCTGTCTCATACACTTTTGATTTATCAATGGTGCGGCATACGATTTCCTTTCAGACGGGCCGGGAGGGTCCGTCAAGAAAGGAATTGATGCAGGTTTTCCGCACCAGCCGAACGATTCTCACCGCCTCCCATAGCCTAAGGAGATAATAATCGACAATTTGCCTCCCCTCCCGCCTTTCTCAATGAAAGATAAAAGTCATTCGCCTCTCACACACCAACACCCTAAGCCGGCAACCACTAATCACCAGCAATCCCTGAGCATATTGAATAGATTAAAGAGCCTTCCTTCAAACCTTCACACTTTTCACTCTTCCTCACCCTCACCCTCACACCCTTTGGCTTATTAAAGAATTTTCGCATATCCCCTGTTTTTTGGAATAGATTAATTGGCAGTTTTCATGGACTTTTTCGCAACTTCAATTCATAATATCCTCCATGACGCCCAAAAACGAATATACCCTTCACACTCAGCTTATCCGCCTGCTCGACGGCTTTACCGCCCTGCTCGGAATCCGCATCGCCGTCTTCACCCCCGACGCCCAGGAACTCCAGGCAGGCTTGAATCGAACAGGCTGTGAGTACTGCCGACACTTGCGAAAAGAGTTCGACTTCGATTCCCATTGCCGACGTCTGGACCAAAAAATGTTCAACCAAGCCAGGGAACAAAAACAACTCATCCCATACCAGTGTCACGGATATCTTCGCGAAGCAA
>JAAZAW010000138.1 GCA_012514125.1 Phycisphaerae bacterium
ACCTGATCGATACGAACCTTGCGCAACATCTGCGAGAGGATGATTTCGATATGTTTGTCGCTGATTCGCACGTTCTGGCTTCGATAGACGCCCTGAACTTCGGCGAGCATATAGCTCTGAAGAGCTTCTTCGCCTTTGATGCGTAAGATATCGTGGGGAACGAGCGGCCCTTCGATGAGCGGGTCGCCGGCTTCGACATAGTCGCCGGTGTGGACGAGCAAGTGTTGGTCCTGCGGGACGTGATGCTCTTTTTCCATTCCCGACTCGCTGCGAACGGTGATGGTCATTTTACCTCGCCGGCGATCGGTGCGAAGCTCGACGATACCGGAGATTTCCGCCATAACCGCGGGTTCTTTGGGTTTACGGGCTTCAAAGAGTTCGGTGACACGCGGCAGACCACCGGTGATGTCCTGAGTACCGGACATTTCACGGGGTTGACGGGCAAGCAACTGGCCCGGCAGGAGGTATTGACCTTCTTCGACTTCGATACGGGCCTTTGCAGGCAGGTAGTGGAAGTCGAGAATCTTTTTGGACTTATCTTCAATAACGATTCGCGGGTTGAGCGAACCTTTATGCTGAATAACGACCAGGTGCTTCTTGCCGCCCATTTCGGATTCGACGCGGACGGTTTCGCCTTCTTCGATATCCTGGAAACGGACCGTGCCTTCGGCTTCGGCGAGAATGGGGAGCAAGTGCGGGTCCCAATCGCACAGAACGGTGCGAGGTGTAACCTGCTGGCCTTCTTTGACGCGGATGGTCGCACCATACGGGATACGATAATGTTCGATTTCGCGGCCTTTGGCATCGGTGATAATGATTTCACCGTTTCGTTTGAGAGCGACGGTGTTTTTTGTACCATCGGGCTGCGGGACTTCGACCGGAGCGACATCGCGATATTTAATCGTACCGCCCTGCCGGCAATGAATTTCCGACTCCATAACGGCACGGGAAGCGACACCACCGATGTGGAATGTTCGCATGGTCAACTGAGTACCCGGTTCACCAATGGACTGTGCGGCGATAATTCCGACGGCCATGCCTTCTTCGACCATTCGGCTGGTGGACATATCGTGGCCGTAGCAACGGCAGCAGATGCCGACAGGCGATTCGCAAGTGAGAGGACTTCGAACACGGATTTGCTCGATGTGAAGCTCTTTTTCGATTTTTTCGGCGATCGTTTCGGTGATCACCTGGTTTTCAGCGACAATGACTTCGTCGGTGATCGGATTGATAATGGTATCGCGAGCGACTCGGCCGAGGATGCTTTCCTTGAGAGAGACATCGATGGTTTCGCCGCGATAGATGGCACTCTTGGTGACGCCCTGAATCGTACCGCAGTCGAGTTCGCGGACAATAACGTTCTGGGCGACGTCGGCAAGACGCCGAGTCAGGTAACCGGAATCCGCCGTCTTAAGAGCGGTATCGGCCAGACCTTTACGGGCACCGTGTGTGGTGGTGAAATATTCAAGAACGCTCAGACCTTCTCGGAAGTTCGCGAGAATAGGGGTTTCGAGAATTTCGCCGGAGGGTTTGGCCATCAGACCACGCATACCGGCGAGCTGACGAATCTGGTCTTTCGAACCACGGGCACCGGAGTCCGCCATCATGAAGATGGGGTTGAGATATCGTTTCCCCTCTCGCGTATCTGAGGCGAGAGTATCCATCATTTCCTTACCCACCTGTTCACGGGCGTGAATCCAGACGTCGATGAGTTGGTTGTAACGTTCGGTTTCGGTGATGGCACCCTGGTCGTAACCTCTTTCAATCTGATCGACAACTCGCTGAGCGGCATCGACAATTTTCCACTTATTGGGCGGAATGACCAGGTCCGAGACGGCGATACTCACACCGGCGCGGGTGGCCTGTTTGAAACCGAGTTCCTTGAGGTTGTCGAGTAATTCGATGGTTCGCGCACGCCCCAGTTGGACGTGACAATCGGCGATGATTTTCGCGCACCCTTTCTGGTTGATGAGGAAATTATAGAACGGCATCCCTGCGGGCAGGATGTCGTTGAGCATGCAACGTCCGACAGTGGTTTCGATGATTTTATTCGCCGGCAAATCGACTGGGGCATCTTTCATGCTGTTGTAGGTTTTTTCGTACTTCGTCAAACGGACTTTGATTTTGGCGTGCAACGAAATCTTTCCGAGCGAATAGGCGAACAAAGCTTCGTTGACATCTTTAAAGACCATCCCAACCCCTTCGACGTCGTCGCGAATAATGGAGACGTAGTGGGTACCGAGGATGATGTCCTGACTGGGGGACATAATCGGCTGACCATTGGACGGCGCGAAAATATTGTTGGTGGACATCATCAACACGTGGGCTTCGGTCTGTGCTTCGACCGAAAGCGGCAGGTGGACGGCCATCTGGTCACCGTCGAAGTCTGCGTTGAACCCTTTGCAGACCATGGGGTGAATACGGATGGCGTTTCCTTCGACGAGAACAGGCTCAAAGGCCTGGATACCCATACGGTGAAGCGTGGGAGCACGGTTCAGAAGTACGGGGTGCTGATGAATGGCTTCTTCGAGAATATCCCAGATTTCCTGGTCACGTCGTTCAAGCATGCGCTTGGCGGACTTGATGGTGTCGGCCAAGCCTCGCTCGCGGAGCCGTCGCACGATGAACGGCTGATAAAGTTCCAGCGCGATTCGTTTGGGCAGCCCGACCTGGTTGAGTTTGAGGGTCGGTCCGACAACGATAACGGAACGGGCGGAGTAGTCCACACGTTTACCGAGGAGATTCTCACGGAATCGTCCTTGCTTGCCCTTGATCATATCGGTCAGAGACTTCAGGGGCCTGCCGGAGGAACCTAATACCGGACGCCGGCAGCGGTTATTATCGAAGAGGGCGTCAACGGCCTGCTGAAGCATTCGTTTTTCGTTGCGAACGATGACTTCAGGGGCGTTGAGATCCATGAGTTTTTTCAGACGATTATTCCGATTGATGATTCGGCGATAGAGGTCGTTGAGATCGCTGGTGGCGAAGTTGCCGCTTTCAAGCAAAACCAGCGGCCGCAGATCGGGCGGAATCACGGGGATGACTTCAAGGACCATCCATGACGCGGAATTTTCGCTGGAACGAATGGCTTCCACGATTTTAAGGCGTTTGGTGAGGTCTTTGATTTTTTGTTTGCTGTTTGTTTTGGCAAAAGCCTCGCGCAGATCGCGGGAAATGGCTTCGAGATCGAGAGTTTCGAGCAAAGCCTTGACGGCTTCGGCGCCCATCATGGCCTTGAAGGTGTTCGAGCCATATTTTTCGCAGGCAGAGCGATACTCTTCTTCGGTAAGCAGTTGTTTATGTTTCAGCGGGGTTTCACCGGGATCGATGACGATGTAATCCTGGAAATAGACGACCTTTTCAAGGTCGTTTGTTTTAATGTCAATGAGGTTGCCGATGCGCGAGGGCATGGATTTGAAGAACCAGATATGAACGACGGGCGCAGCGAGATTGATATGCCCCATGCGTTTTCGTCGCACGCGACTATGGGTAACTTTCACGCCGCAACGGTCGCAAATCATCCCTTTATGTTTGGTACCTTTGTACTTACCGCAGGCACATTCCCAATCGCGTTCCGGACCAAAGATCCTTTCACAGAACAGACCGTCTTTTTCGGGTCTGTAAGTCCGGTAGTTGATGGTTTCAGGTTTTTTGACTTCGCCGAACGACCAGCTCCGGATATCGTTCGGAGAGGCCAGCGCGATTTTCACTGAACCATAATCATTAATACGATCATATACACTTTCAGCCATTTATTTTACTCCCTTTATTGAGAGCCTCATGGGGGCGAAACCTGGTTCGCCCCGCCAATTCCAGTTCATCAGGACGGCGACTCAAGCCCGGCTAGATCAACCGGCGTTTTTCCAGTTGAACATTGAGCGCCAATCCACGGATTTCGTTACAGAGTACTTCGAAGCTGACGGGCGTCCCAGCTTCGAGCAAGTTAACACCTTTGACCATCGATTCGTAAATCTTGGTGCGTCCTTCGACGTCGTCACTTTTGACGGTGAGCATTTCCTGAAGGACGTGTGCGGCACCGTAGGCCTCGAGACCCCAGACTTCCATTTCACCGAACCGCTGACCGCCTGTGCGGGCCTTGCCGCCCAGAGGCTGCTGGGTGATCAAGCTGTATGGACCTGTGCTTCGGGCGTGAATCTTGTCGTCTACCAGGTGGTGAAGTTTAAGCATATAGAGACAGCCGACAGTGACTTTTTCGGTCATGGCGTCACCGGTTCGACCATCGTGAAGAACGGCTTTTCCGTCTTCGGGCAGACCTGCGTCTTTGAGACACTGGCGGATTTCCGCTTCGGTCGCCCCATCGAAAACAGGGGTGATGGCGCGGAAGCCGAGTTTTACAGCGGCCCAGCCAAGGTGTGTTTCAAGGATCTGCCCGACGTTCATACGACTGGGAACACCCAGCGGATTAAGGACGATATCGACCGGGGTACCATCGGCGAGGAACGGCATGTCCTCGACGGGAAGAATACGGGAGATTACACCCTTGTTTCCATGGCGACCCGCCATTTTATCACCCACGGACAACTGCCGTTTGGTGGCGATATAAACTTTGACCATTTCGAGCACACCGCTGGGAAGTTCGTCGCCCCGTTTGACCTGGGCGGTTCGCTGTTCGATCATCTCGCGGGTTTCCATGATCCTGGGCCAGAACTTATCGATGATCTTCTGAGCCTGGTCACGAATCGAAACAGGCTTGACCCAGTGAATGTCAAAGGTATTGATCTGTTCGAGAACAACGTCCTCAATTTCACTGATGGCGACTTTCTGTCGTGTATTCGGGTCGATCATCTGCTGTTCGGAAATATTGTTGATCTCACCCACCATCTGACGGAAGATTTTGATCATCTTCGCGTTGCACTTAGTCTCGAATTCCTTCAGCTCATTTTTAACGGCTTTTTTCTGTTGTTCGCTCAAAGCGGTGCGTCGTGCGAAATGCTTGGCCGCGATGACGATACCTTCGACACCGGCAGGCACTTCGAGCGAATCGTTCTTCACGTCTTCACCGGCTCGCCCGAAAATGGCCTGGAGGAGTTTTTCCTCCGGTGTCAGTTCCGTTTTGCTCTTGGGCGAAACCTTACCCACGAGAATATCACCAGGACGGACATAAGTCCCAATCTGGACGATACCGCGTTCATCGAGATTTTTGAGGGCCTTTTCGGAAACGTTCGGAATGTCGCGGGTGAATTCCTCGCGTCCGAGCTTGGTCTCGCGAACTTCCACATCATATTCATCGATGTGGATCGAAGTATAGGCGTCTTCGTGGAGCAGTCTTTCCGACACGAGGATCGCGTCCTCGTAGTTATAACCATCGAACGGCATGAACGCCACCAGCAGGTTCTGCCCCAGGGCCAATTCAACCTGAGAGGTGGCAGGACCATCGGCGAGAATCTGACCGGCCTTGACCTTCTGGCCGATCTTGACGATCGGTTTCTGATTCAGGCAGGTGCGTTCATTGAGGCCTTTGAATTTCTGAAGCTCGTATTCGTCCGTATCGTTGACAACGATCCGCAAAGCATCGACATAGGTAACGGTGCCGGATTGTCTGGCCGTCACAACCATACCCGAATTAAGCGCGACATACGGTTCCATGCCCGTACCGACAACCGGAGGCGCGGTTCGCAAAAGCGGCACGGCCTGACGTTGCATGTTCGACCCCATGAGAGCACGGTTCGCGTCGTCGTGTTCAAGGAACGGAATCAACGCTGCGGAAACACCGACGATCTGTTTGGGCGAAATATCGATGTATTGAATTTCCTGGGCGTCGATCGTCGCCAGGTCGCCGCGGACACGGGCCAGCACGGTTTGCTGAGCGGGCAATTTGTTGTCTTTCAAAATGTTCGGCGGCGAGATGACGGCGGCCATTTCCTCGTCGGCTCGCAGGTGAACCATCTTACCGTTGACTTTGCCTTTTTCAACCACGCGATAAGGCGTAATGAGAAAACCGTATTCATCAATACCCGAATAGACGGATAAAGACGAAATCAGACCGATGTTCGTACCTTCAGGTGTTTCAATCGGGCAGATACGTCCGTAGTGGGAGATGTGAACGTCACGAACTTCAAAGCCCGCGCGTTTTCGGTTCAAGCCCCCAGGTCCCAACGCCGAGAGACGCCGTTCATGCGTCAACTGCGAGAGCGGGTTGGTCTGATCGACGACCTGCGAGAGTTCGCCGCGACCGAAGAAGAAATCAATCGCCGAAGCAACGGCTTTGGAGTTGATCACTTCGCTGATTCGGGCAAGCTGTTCCGGAGTCTTGATCGAAATACGTTCCTGGACGGTTCGGCGAAGTTTCAAAAGTCCTTTGCGAAGCTCTTCAACCGCCAATTCGTCGATGGTTCGCAGACGACGATTGCCCAGATGGTCGATATCGTCGATGTA
>JAAZAW010000139.1 GCA_012514125.1 Phycisphaerae bacterium
ACCGCGCATTCAATAAGTCAATTCCGTATAACTGCGGAAGTTGGGTTAATCTATTTACGACCCTTAACTCAATTTATTAACAAATAAGGCCTTGTAACTGTTGGTCGTTACAAGGCCTTAAAATCGCGTCCGGAGGGAGTTGAACCCCCAACCTATGGGTTCGAAGCCCATCACTCTATCCAATTGAGCTACGGACGCACAGGTCCGGGATCACGCGGATCCCGGACAGAAAATCATAGCGTCTATGAAATTATTTTTCCACAGACGGTGCAATTTCTTCGGAAGCCGTTGCCGGAGCAGCCGAGCCGCCGGCGCTTTGTCCAAGCGATCGGTCGCCGACGCCCTGCTTGGGCACGATGTAGATTTCCACACGGCGATTCTTGGCGCGATTGCTGACGGTATCGTTGGGCAGGAGAGGCCTGTATTCGCCATATCCCATAACACCCATGCGGTCGGGAGCCACGCCTGCATCATTGAGGATGCTCATGACGGAAATTGACCGGTGAACCGACAGATGCCAGTTGGTCGGGTGTTTGGCCCGGGTTTCGGGTCGGGCGATACGAACGTTATCGGTGTGTCCGACGATGACGGCATCAAAGGCGGCGGCTTCGGGCATGTCCATAATTTTGGCAAATTCCTGCAAAGCCGGCACGATGTCGGGTTTGACGTCGGCACTGCCCAGATCGAAGAGGAGGTCGGAGACAAACTTGAGTACGCCTCTTTCATCGTCATACTGGACCAAGTTCGGATATTTGGCGGCAAAATCTCGCAGGGCATTGCTGACCGGAGCGGGCAGTTGGGGTGCGGTAATAATCGGCAACTGCTTGCTGGCAAGTTGTTCGTAAATATCGGTCATGTCCTTGAGGGCGGTTTCCATCCCGCTCATTTGTCGTTTGAGTGCGGTGATGATTTCTTCTCGATTGCGCAGGAGGTCTTTGAGACGATTGATCTCCGCTTCGAGACTGCGAATTGTGTTGCGTGCCCCAGCCAGTTCGGCAGAGAGGCGTTCGCGTTCCGCTTCACAGTTGCGCTGGGCGAACTTGAGTTCGTCATATTTGCCCTGCGAAACGCAGCCGCTGAGAACCAATCCCATTAACAATAACGACGCGACTTTCATACCACTGCACAAAAACCGTTTCATTGGTATAGCTCCTTCTATAGCGAGAACCATTGGTTTTGTCCTTTAAAGATAATAGCGTACCGTCCGAGACTCCATTTGTCTATGGAAAGTTCGTATCTTATATAAAATTTTCATCGATCACAACTTTAATTTTGGCGGATGGACTTACCAGGGCGTTGCTTCGCCGGCGATGAGCTGTTGACGCAGGGCAACTTCCTGCGACGTCAGGGCCGTTTCCATTTCGATAAATGGTTTCCAGTCGGGCAGATCGGTCGTGTTCGCAATCAGGGCTTTGGCGCGAAGCTCGACCTGCGGGCGATTCACCAGTTCTCGCAGCCAGGCCCCGGGAATCGAACGCTTGCCTCGCAAGGCCCCTGCCATTGCGCCGGTCATCGCGGCGATTGTGTCGGTGTCGCCGCCGGCATTGACGGCGGAAACGATCGATTCTTCGAAGGAATCGGAAAAGTGCAGGAAGTGCCAGAAACTCATCAGAACCGAGCAGAGGCAAAACGGAGACTCCGCCGTCAGATACATTTCGGAGACCTGGCTGGCGAAGTGACCGACCACCGTGGCGGCGGTGAGGTAGCTGTCGCCCAGATGGGGCTTGAGGTTTTCCATCGCTTCGATATATTGCCCGCCAAGCTGAACGTGGGGGGAATCTTTGAGCATTGGATGATCAGCGAGTTCGATGGAAATTTGTCGGACCAGATCGATAAGTTCCTGGAAAAACCCGCGTCGGCTATCGATACAAATGCGTTCTGAAGCCAGACTCACCGCCATGGCAATCGAAGCGGCGGCAAGAATCGCTCGGCAATCGCGGTGGGTCAGGACGGAAATGCTCACCGCGCCGCGTCCTGCTTCGAGCGGATCGTCGTGGGAAAAAAGTCCGACAGGAGCGATTCGCATGGAAGCGCCGTTTCCGGCGGAATCGACACCCGTAGCGTCGGGCGATTGTCCCGAAAGAAGGCGACGGACAATTTCACGAAACCCCGGTCCACAGCCTCGGAAAAGGCCCAGGGGCAAATCGAGCGATTCGGAGGCTTTTAAGCATTCGATAATACGATGCGCGTAATCATGACGGTCCGCCTTACCGGATTCAACGAGACTTTCGATCAAAAGCAGCGCCTGTTGAGTATCGTCGGTGTATAGGCCCGGCATGCGCCATCGCTGACGATGGCTGGTGATCACTCGATCGGGAAGATCGGTTCGCTCGTTCAAGCTTTGGTAAAAATCTCTGGCCTGGTCGAAGTCTCGCAATTGTCCGAACCAGTCGGCGATTCGCTGGGCATGAAGACCTTCGACGACCGCGCCCAGCGCATCCCCAATGGCCATTCCAAGAATCGCACCCGTTGCTCTGTCGGCAAATTCCACCATGGCTTACTCCTGTCCGTTACCCTAAACCCCTGTGACTGATCCCGCCATGTTTAGTTATAATGTGTCTGCGCCCCTGCTGTCAAATTTTATCCGTGAAGATTGTGGTTTATCGAAAACCAGGGTTTGTGATAACTTAAAAACCTCGGTCCCTGAGTACCGCTTTTCTTAATTAAGGTACGAAAAAGCGGTCCCTGAGCCTGCCGAAGGGACATATCGCCATGTGCGTTTTATCCGCGAAAGACCCTTCGGCAAGCTCAGGGTCCGGTTTTTTATTTTTCCGATCTTTCGATACCTTATTTGCGAAAGGGTGTACTGAGCCTGTCGCAGGACTTTAGTTTTTACTTTTTACTTTTTACTTTGCATTTTGCACTTTGCATTTTGCAATAATTAATCTCCCCTTCTCCTTTTTTGTCATTCCCGCAAAAGCGGGAATCCAGAAACGGCTCTGGTCGTTAGACAATTCTCTTCTTCAACTTCTTCAACTCTTCCAAACTTTTAAACTTCTCCAACTTCTTCCAACTTCTCCCTCTTCTTTTCCAACTTCTTCAAACTAAATCGATTCGCCCTTAAGTCCCCGGGCCATGAGGTCCTGGATGGCCTGGAGTGGTTTTTTGCCTTCGAAGATAATGGCGTGGACCGATTCGGTGATCGGCATTTCGACGTTGTGTTTTTTGGCCAGTTCGACCACGCTTTGGGTGGTGGCGACGCCTTCGACGACAGACTGAATCTGCTGTCGGGCTTCTTCGGGAGTGAACCCTTTGCCGATAAGTTCGCCGAATCGACGATTTCGGCCATGGGGGGAAATGCAGGTGGTGACCAGATCGCCCAGACCGGTCAGTCCGGCGAAGGTTTCCTTGTTTGCCCCCAGCGCGATGCCCAGCCGTGTGATTTCGACCAGGCCTCGAGTGAGCAGCGCGGCTTTGGCGTTATCGCCCGCATGCAGACCATCGACCATTCCCGCCGCCAGGGCGATGACGTTTTTCATTGCGCCCGCCAGTTCAACACCGACGATATCGTTATTGGTGTAAACACGAATGCTCGGCGTGGTGAAGACCGATTGGACAATGCGTGCGTGTTCAGGATTTTCAGAGGCAGCCACCAGCGTGCCGGGCAGGGATTCAGCGACCTCAACCGCGATACTTGGACCTGAGAGGACAACCATGTTGATCGGACCCAGCAGTTCGCGCATGATCTGGCTTGGACGCAGAAGCGTGCCGTTTTCGATTCCTTTGGTCACCGAAACGTAAATGGCGTCTTTGGGGGCGATTTTGACAAATTTGCTCCATACGCTGCGAAGATATTGACAGGGAACCGCGTTAACGATGATCTGAGGGGCGGCGAAGGCTTCATTCGCATCGGCGGTGATTCGAACACCCGTGGGAATGCTAAAGCCGGGCAGATATTTGCTGTTTTCGCGCGTTCTCGACATTTGCCGGGCGTATTCGGGAAACGCCGACCAGAGCGTGACCTCGTGTTGATTGGCATGAAGCATTAACGCACAGACGGTCGCCATCGCGCCGTCACCGATGATGGTGATTCGATTACTATTACTTTCGGACAACGTAAAACCTCCGGTGGAAAAACATCATGGGGCCATTATTTCATCATTCCCGCTTTTTTGAGCCGCTGCATCTGTCCTTCGACGGTGGAAATGTAGTTATCGACCTTGGCTCGTTCGGCGGGACTGCTTTTTTCGAGTACCTTGTTGTAAATTTTGGTCGGCTCGACGGGAACATCTTTGGCGAGTTTACTTTTGGCGATGTCCGGACCGGCAGAACCGGGACGGCCCTGTCCCTGGGCGATTCGCCCTGGGGCATTACCGCCCGACGATTGACCGCGAAGCATGCTTTTGAGATTACTCATGTGCTGAATTTTGGAATTAATGAAGTTTTCTTTTTCCTGAGGCGTCTGAAGCCGGGAAAATTCCAACGCATCCTGGACAATCTGGTCTTTCGCGACCTCGACGATATTGTCCTGAACCTGAGCGACCTTCCAGTCGGGCAATTTATTGATCTCTTCCACGAATTGTTCGCACCGGGTAGGCGAAGCGGCGTAAACCTCAATCAACCCATTGACGTATTCAAGACGTGCCTGTCTGGGCTGAAGTTTCCAGCCGTCGTCGGCAAGCGATTTGACAATTTGACTTGGCGGCGCCTGGGGCGAAGGCAAATCACCGGCGGCGGAGCTTTTCAAAAACGACACCAGTAAGATCAGCAAAAGTATGCCCAGGACATTGATGCCGGCGATGGTAATGATGCGTTTATATTTGACGACAAATTCTGTTAAATCCATGTGGGTATTCTCCAGATAGCAGACTGTTTCTATTCCGTTTGACCTTCATCCATGTTGCTGACGTGGAAATCGGCGAATAAAGCCATACGATTATTGGGTTGATTAGCCTCGCCATGGAAACTTTCATAATCGTGGGCCAAAACCAAACGAGTCAGGTTTTCCGCCAATTCGTTCCACTTGACATATTCACCACTCGGATCCTCTAATTGTGCGGTGGCAGCGTGATATTCCTTGCTCACAAGCCAACCCCGATCATTGTCCCACTTTGAAAGCAAAAGTCTCGGCTCATAACTCGAACCCTGCCACTGAAAATAGGTCGTCACTCCCGGCGGAATCGGATCTTCCGCCTCGGCCCCCTGCGTAATCATATCCGCTGGACATTTGAAAACCGGGCTTGGATCGTCTTCCCAGGGTTTATCCGAAAGTTTTTGCCCCGTCACACCGACATACGGCGCCAGAATATAATACATGGGAAGTCTGGCCAGCAGAGGTCCCCGATCAATCAGATCGCGTGTTCGCATCGTGGGCATGGGCGGATAATAATCATGATAATCGTTCATGTATGCCCGAATTGCCTGACCGATGGAATGCAGATTCGCCTGGCACTGTGTTCGTTTGGCCGCTGCGCGAGCCCTGCCCACCACCGGCACGGTAATACTGATCAGAATCCCGATGATCGCCACGACCACCAGCAACTCAATCAGCGTAAATGCTTTGTTACTTTGCGTTTGCCTGTTGTGCATTATTTGTATCTCCTGTCCGAGCCTCTCTTCATTTCATTGGGGTATTATACTATCGGCGATGGAAAAAGTTTACAAGTACTTTAAAAAGGCCATCATCTTGACTACTTTTTTATTGCCGAATCAAGGCCGTCATTCGGGCGAAGTACTGCCTTTCTTAATTAAGGTACGAAAAAAACGGTCCCTGAGCTTGCCGAAGGGACATATCGCCATGTGCGTTATATCGTGAAAGTCCCTTCGGCAGGCTCAGGGACCGAGTTTTTTCAGTTTTCTACTTTTTGACACCTTTATTGCGAAAGGGTGTACTAAGGTTATTTTCATGACCCGCATAGGAAAAACGATTTTTACGATATTACCCTGCCGTCGTGCAAACGAACAATTCGATGAGCTTGTTTGGCAAGGTCGTTGTCATGAGTTACCATGATAATTGTTTGGCCCGTTTGATTAAGCTCCACAAGCTGATCGAAAATCTGCCTGCCGGTTCGGATGTCAAGATTTCCTGTCGGTTCGTCGGCAAAGAGAATCACCGGTTTATTGATAATAGCCCGCGCAATGGCGACTCGCTGACGTTCGCCTCCTGAAAGTTGAGCCGGCAGATGATAAATACGATGTTCAAGCCCGACCCGGCAAAGCAGATCGCGGGCCTGGGCTTCAATTTCCTCCGCCCCGCCGAGCCAGCGACGGACGGTGGCTCCGACAAGCAAGGGCATCATGGCGTTTTCCAAAACCGTCAGTTCCGGCAGCAGGTGATAAAATTGGAAGACAAATCCAAATTCACGATTCCGCAAATCGTCGCGATAGGTGTCTGGAGCGGTGAAGATATCCACACCATTAAAACACACCGTTCCTTTGTCGGGCGTATCCAGCGCGCCGAGCAGGTGCATAAGCGTGCTCTTGCCGCTTCCGGAAACACCCACCACCGCCAGAAATTCGCCCGAACAGACCTCCAGGTCCACGCCTTTGAGAACAGGCACCTCGACCTGATCGAGCTGGTACTTTTTGTGCAGATTCACCGCTTTTAAAATACTATCGTTTTTATTCATATCTTAATGCTTCCACAGGATTCATTTTGGCTGCACGAATCGCAGGAATAACCGCGCCGATAATCGAAGCCACGATGGCGGCGATAATGATCATGACCACATCTTCCGACCGCACATCGCCGGGAATACGGTCGAAAGAATAGACTTCACGGTTCCATACCCGCCAGCCAAAGACTTCGATGAGCCAATCTTGTATTTCATTAATATGTTTGACAAAATAATACCCCATTGTCGTGCCGAGAATCGACCCGACAAAACCGATGGCGCCCGCATAGGCCAGGAAGATCGCGGCAATCTGATAGGCTGAGGCGCCGATGCTCTTTAAAATGCCGATATCGCGCGTTTTTTCGACGACGATCATATAGAAAATCGCCAGAATCAGGAAGACCGCGACAATACTGATGATACCAAACAGGATCACCATCAGCCGTTTTTCATTTTCCACCGCCGCGATGAAGGTGGCGTTGTAATCTTCCCACGTATTGACGGAGACATTTTCCAGCAATGGATCGTCAAATTGAATCGAATACTTGAACCAGGCTCGGTATATTTCGCTAAGTCCGGTCGTGTTCATATCGACACCGGGCCGGAGTTTGATATAAATCTGATGGGTTCGGGCGGGAATGATCTTGCCGTCGACGGTTTCCTGCCGGTTCATATAAAGCAGACGCTGGAGAACGTCAAAACCGACGTAGACATATTTGGCATCGATTTCGTAGACGCCCGTACGGGAATCGTCAACCATATAAAAATTCTGCGAGACCGCCGGCGCCGAGGCATCGACCAGCGTTCCCTTGCGGGTAATCGGAATCAGACTCAGCAAGGCGGTGTGATAGGGCCCAATTCGCCGACGATAAATTCCATCGCGGTTGCGTTCCGACAGGCCATAAACATCCAGCCCATAGATCAAACCAAAGAGTTTGTCCGCTTCCGGATCATCCGGCGGGGTAATGGGTTGATCGAGTGTGACCTTGCCGGGGTCCTGGTGATAGATATTGAGACTCTTGCCGAATTGCGTCACGGCGATTCGTCCCTCAAGATCGATCCCCTGGACCTGAACCGTGTTGGTCCATGATGAGCTTTTATCCCACGGCTTGGGAACGCGCATCAGGCCTGCGGTGAAAATGATCGGCGTGGCGTCCTGGACGACGGCGTTATAAGGCGGTTTTTTGAGTTGTTCGATGAATCCTTCATAATAAGGAAAGCCGCGAATCGGATCGCCTTCGAGGATGATATCGCCCATCAAGCCATGCGATTTATTTCGGACCTGATCGACGAAACCGCCCATCACGGACATGATGATCAGCAGCATGGCTGTGCAAAGCGTCACAGCCGCCAGCGAAAACAGCGCGATTCGTTTCTTTTCCAACAGCCTGATTGCCGAGAACCAGACGAACTGCCGTAGTGAGGTGGGCCGATGGAGTGTTTTCCACGCCATAATCATCATGGCGATGAGCACGACACTCAGGAACATGATTCCCGCCGCTATGGTCCAGCGATTGTTGATGTATTGCTCTTCGGGAATCAGGCTGGTATATAACGCCAGTATTGACAAGGCGATGCCGGGCAAAAAGAGAAATTTTTTAATTTTCGGCCACAGGCCCGTCAGGATCGTGGGGATCAGAACCATCCAGAACGCCCCGATGAGAAAAGGTCCGGTGAGCAGGACTCGGACCGGATCGATGGCTTCATAACGATACCACCGGTCGGGGACTTCCGAATAGCCCATCAGGCTCCAGGGCAGCGGATGATGGAAGCTTCCGATGAAAACGAGAATAAACGCGGCTTCGGCAATCAGTCCGGCGAGAACGGCGGGAACGGTTTTCTGGAACCCCGTCTGCCATTGGCCCAGCGATTTATGCCACCAGACAAACAGGTGCCAGAGCATCACCAGAATTTGGATCACCAGCGCGGGAATTAATCCCAGAAAAACCAGCGGAACCAGGTACCCTCTGAGGCGCATCGCCCGTCGGCTCCGAGCCTGGCGGGGAAACAGCACATTCGGTGTTCGCACAAACACCAGGTAATAGCAGACGCCGAAAAGACCGACGATCAGTTGCCAGGGCCAGTATACGAGCAACAGCCAAATCGGACCTGTGAGAGTTAAAAAAGACTTGCCGGCGCTCTTTATTATTTTATTTACATTCATCGAATTATTTCGCTTCAAAAATCGGTTATTCTTATAAAGAAACCTGCCCCATCGCCGAGTGATTCCCGTCAAAACTGTTTATCGGTATTTTTAATAAAACCTGAAAAGAGTTTTTCGTAACTCAGGAACAAAAATTCACTCTATGCAAAGAATATCGTCATAAACAACATTGTTCAAGCGTAAACCTTCGCACGCGCGTTAAAGACAGTTATTATATTTTTATCTTCTCAAGATTACTTGCCTATAATTTTTCAGACGGCGGCGTAAGAAAACTCATCTAAGACGTTGGTTTCGAGATTTCAAAGATCTGGACTTTGCCGCTTACTCAAATAGACACCATTGTATCTTTTTGAGGTAGAGAATGGAAAATAAAGAAAAATCGTTGGAACGTTACAATTCAGCATTACAGAAATCACCCGGTATCACCGGGAAGATAGGTGATTTTTATCAGACAACGCCGGCTACGTATCGCGTTTCAGACCTTATCGATCTGGTCCGGCTTAATGAACTGCTGGAATATTTCTACAAAACGACCGGGATTTCCAACGCCCTGATGGGGCCTGACGGTACCATATTTATCGCCATCGGCTGGCAGGATATTTGCACGAAATTTCATCGAAATCAAACCGAAACCCGCATGAAATGCATGCAAAGTGATCTTTACATTAAAAATCACCTTGGTGAAAACCCTTATGCCGTCTATCAATGCGGAAACGGACTGATGAATGTCGCCATACCGGTTCTTGTGGAAGGCGAACACATCGCCACCCTTTATATCGGGCAATTTTTATTTGAAAAACCGGATATGGAGTATTTCCGGAAACAGGCGGAAGAAAAAGGGTTCGATTGGCCCCGCTATCGCGAGAGCCTTTTGAAAGTTCCGATTTATACCCATGACGAAATCGATGCCGCCATTCAATATAGTTTGAAGTTTATTCAGATGTTCGCCGAGTTGGGGTTTCGGCAGAAAAAATTACTGGAATTGAACGCTCAACTGGACCAGGCCAATATGTCCCTGAATCAGAAAATCGCCGAACTTCAGCAGGCCCGTGACGCCTTTGTCAAACTCAACGAAAGCCTGGAACT
Organism: Phycisphaerae bacterium; assembly: GCA_012514125.1. Classification (GTDB taxonomy): domain Bacteria; phylum Planctomycetota; class Phycisphaerae; order JAAYCJ01; family JAAYCJ01; genus JAAZAW01. The sequence continues at coordinate 9,805 of JAAZAW010000139.1, forward strand.
GCGAGTAAAGGAACGGACCGCCGATCTCGTGGCAGCCAATAAGGAATTAGAGGCATTTAGCTATTCCGTTTCGCACGATCTTCGAACGCCCATTCGCAGCATCGACGGATTCGGCAGGCTTCTAGAAGATGAGTATGGGGATATCCTCGGAGAAGAGGGAAAAGACTACCTAAGGAGGGTGCGAGAGGCAACCCGGCGAATGGGACAGCTTATCGATGATTTACTGAGTCTGTCGCACGTGGCCCGACGTGATATGAATCGCAAGAAAGTCAATCTAAGCCAAATGGCCCGAACCATCGCCGACAATTTCATAAAAATGGAAATGGAACGCAGCGTCGAATTTATCATCGCTTCCGATATGCACATCCAGGCGGACGAAACGATGATGCAGATCGTTATGGAGAACCTGCTGGGAAACGCGTGGAAGTTTACCCGCAAAAAAGTACACGCCAGAATCGAGGTTGGAACACTCCGGCAGGATGGACGAACCGTGTACTATGTTCGTGATAATGGTGTGGGGTTCGATATGGCTTACGTCAATAAACTCTTTAAAGCGTTTCAACGTCTTCATACCCTGCAGGATTTTGAAGGCACGGGGATCGGGCTGGCGACGGTGGCTCGGATTATTCACCGGCATGGAGGTCAAATCTGGGCGGA
>JAAZAW010000140.1 GCA_012514125.1 Phycisphaerae bacterium
ACGACGAACCTGAGCGATCGCGGGCTTATTCGCAATGCCGCGTACAATACGTGGGCAGATCATCGTAAATATCTTTCTTGCTGGACGCCCGACGTCAGGGTTTATTCTCCTTTGGTCGAGACCGGCGATTGTTCCACGGTGGCAATCAGTTTGGATTTTCGTCCTGCTGATGGGACCATAGGCGGGGCGGATCCGAATGGCGGAGGGTATATCGGACTTTATGGAACGACGACCGAAGGAGGTCCGAATGATCGGGGAATCACCTTGATTCGTTTTGATTCAACGGGTGTGGACACCGGTAATATTGTGGCCTCGACCGGCGGGTCGGATAATTTTGTGACGTTGGGTACGTGGACGTATGTTGACAGCAACACGAATTATCATTTCGATATTTTGGTGGATAATGTGAATCGCATGACGACGATTTCCATCGATGGTGGTGAGCCGGTAACGCTGAACTGGGGCGGCAGTTTCGGCACGGCGATGAGTAGCGGGACTTTTAACCAGATATGGTTCCGCGGAGGATTGAATGCGACGAACAATATGACCGCGGTGGATAATCTGCTGATTGAAGAAGGTCCTGCGGTGGCGGCTGCGCCGACCTTTACGCCCGATGAAATGTTTATCACGGGGCCAACTGAGGTTACGATAAGTAGTGTGACGCAAAATGCTGTGATTTATTATACACTTGACGGAAGTACCCCGACGAAAAATAGTCCAACTTATGGTTCTTCGCCGCTAACGGTGACAGTCAATGGTGGGGATACCCTTTCGGCTATTGCAGTGGCGGATGGTTTTGATAATAGTCCGGTGAGCAGACAGGGCTTCCGAACCAGGACAATTCCGATTGTGGCATGGATAGGAATGCCGTCGAATCAACTCACCCTGGAAAGATTTCTGGAACTGCGGGAAGCAGGTTTTACACATCAACTCTCGCAGTATTATGCATCTTTCGATTACGCACGATGGGCACTTGATAAAGCCAGGGAAGCGGGGATCAAATTCATTCCGCCTGTTATCCCAAGCTACACTGCCTGGTGCGTTGAGCAGATCAAAGATCATCCTGCTCTGGAGGCCTATTATGTCGATGATGAACCTAATGCGAGCGAATTTTCATCTGTGGCCCAGACGGCCGCGACGATCCAGACTCTGGATCCGAACCACTGGTGTTATATAAATTTATTTTCAAATTACGCCGATCTTTCCTGGGGTGTGTCTACATATCAGGATTACGTTGATAACTTTTTGAATACGGTTTCGGTTCCGGTGCTTTCTTTTGATCATTATCCGATTACCTCTACCGGAATTAATCCGCTTTTCTATGAAAATCTGGAAGTGATCTCTACAGCAGCGAAACAAAAAGGAATTCCTTTCTGGGCCTTTGCTCTGTCTTCGCCGCATTATGACTATTCAATGCCGACGTTGGCGCATCTTCGCTTCCAGATGTTCAGTAATTTGGCTTATGGGGCACAGGGACTTCAATACTTTACGTATTGGATGTGTATTGCCGATTCGATCAGTGGCCCGATGGACCTTGATGGCAATCGTACACCGATCTGGTATATCGTTCAGGAGATGAACGCAGAAATTGTAGGGCTTTCGCCGGTGTTCTTCGGAGCCGAGGTGATGAGTGTTGGTCATACCGGCAGTCTCCCTTCCGGAACGACCGCCTATACGAATAGTGCTCCGATCAACAGTCTGACAACTTCCGGCAGTGATGGCGCGGTGGTTTCCCGGTTGACCAATGGCGACAATGACTACCTTGTGGTTGTCAACCGCGATATCGTCAGCACGATGACGCTGAATATCGGGTTGGATACATCAAAGACGTTCACTCGAGTTTCCAAGGGCGGCAGTGAAACGGCGATCAGTGGTGGAACGGTGTCGTATACGGTTGATCCTGCGGATATCGTGATTCTTAAATGGAGTAATGTAACACCAAGAATTCCCGGCGACGCCAACGGCGACGGCGTGGTGAATGTCGGCGACTTGGGCATCCTGGCGGCCAATTATGGAAGAGACCTTCAGGCACAAGGTGTCCCGCAAGCTCAGTGGTGGGGATTGGGCGATTTCAACAATGACGGCGTGGTGAACGTCGGCGATCTGGGCATCCTGGCGGCCAACTATGGTTCGAGCGGATCGAGCTTCCAGGCAGATTACGCGAAGGTCTTCGGAACGATGTCCGATGATGCCTCCACCGACGATGATGACGATATCGCGGGTTCGCTTTGCGGCGGTCTGGGCTTGCCGCTTGTGGCAGGCCTGGCCCTGATGGGGCTGATGCTCATTAAGTTGGACGAGTAGGAAGTTCTTATAACCCATCGGCGGGTTTAACCGCCCGCCGATGGAGTAGATTGTAACGTTTCCCTGAAGAAAAGGAACGACCGCGTAGGAGAAGATCGTATAAATAAGAAGATTGGCTGCTGTGAAAGTCGAGTAAGGAAAAATCGATGAACTCTTTTGAGGATGAAATTAAATTTGAACTCGAAAATAATATTATCCATGGGGCAGTCATTTTAACGGGAACCTTAAAGGGAACGCTCGTTGAAAAAGCATGGGGTTATGCCGACATTGACAGCAAGATACCGATGCGGATTGATACCATTTTTGATCTGGCCAGTATTACAAAAGTATTGGCATCAACGACAGCAATTGCTATTTGCTGTGATGACGGGCTTGTTGATTTTGATGAACCATTTACCAAATATCTTCCGGAATACACCGCACCGCTTGAGGAAGCGATCACTATACGCGATTTAGCCATGCACATTTCAGGTTTTGGTCAGCAGGTTCATTACGAAGCTCTTACAGGCTCTGAAATCCGCCATAATCTGTTGACTGTTTCGCCACAATATCTTCCCCATGAAAAATTTGAATATTCCTGCTGGAATTTTCACTTGCTCGGTATGATTGTGGAAAAGGTCACCGGGAAATCTTTGCCCGACTTCTGCCGGGAAAGAATCTTTGAACCGCTTAACATGCGCTATACTTCGTTAGGAAAGCCGGTAATACAGGATATCTCACGACTGGCTAAAACATGTAATACTGAAAAATCAGGAGAAATTTCTGATTATATCGCATTCAGGCTCTATCGTGATGGATTTACAGCCGGCAATGCGGGAGCTTTTTCCTGTACCGGCGATTTGGCCAAGTTTTGCCGATGTGTGCTTAAAGGGGGGCGGTATGCTCAAAACAAACGCCTCTTTTCTGATTATACCTTTGATGCTATAACCCAGCCTCGCATGCGTTGGCTTACTGTCCAGCGGAGCCTGGGATGGATCGTTTCTGATGAGCTGAAACCCTATGGATTTTCTGAACATACCCTCTACCATTCTGGCTGGAGCGGGCAGACGATATTTCTTGATTTGGATAAACAGTTTTACGCCATTGTACTGACAACTCGAATCTCTGACGAATATGCTCGAGCAAAACTCGGCCGCTTTCGGATCATCAGTGATCTGGGCAAATTATTACAGAAGAACGTACTCAAGTAATGAAGAAATTCAACATATAAAATTAGAGGAAGGATAATGATGAATAAGAATGCTAAGGCCCGAGGTTTTTTTCACGGTTTCACACTCATCGAATTGCTCGTGGTGGTGGCGATTATTGCGGTGCTGATTGCCCTGTTGCTGCCTGCGTTAAACAGTGCTCGCGAAAGTGCTCGGAAAGTGGTTTGTTTAAGCAATTTAAAGCAGCTTGGAAATGGTATGGCTCTTTATGCAACCGAAAATAACAGTATTTTGCCTTCGGCTACGGTAAAGAATAGCTATGTTCCTGATGGTCAGGAATATTGGTTTTTTCTGGTCGCGAAATATGCCGGAGTTAATTTTAAATATTATGGACCGGCTGGGGGAGGGTGGCGCACAGAACCGTTGGGCAAGCCGAGCATCATGTCGTGTCCGAACGTCAATCCCGAACAGGGGGTGAGTTTTCCGCGAGATGTCAACTATGGATACAATATGGAGTTTATGCTTCGATCCATCGATGCCGTTGATGGAACCTATTGTTTGCTGGCTGATGAAGTTAATTTTTATCTATTCGTTAATGATCGAAATTATTGTTGGACCCAGTACCACTGGAAAAATGGACCGTTTTCAAACCTTGCGTTTGGTCGTCACAGTGGTGGATTAAACCTCTATTTCACCGATGGCCATGCCGCATGGATGGAAGATAAAAAAGTCACCGTAAATATCATTGACGATCATATCAAATATTAGCGAGGTATCTGGTGAAGAACGTTTCAATATGGATTCTCTTGTGGATTCTTTCAGTGTTTCAGTGCGAAATAAAAGGTGCAGAATTTTCTTCCGTCCGACAGTTGCAGGATACCTATTTGAAAATAGCCCAGGAGATGGATGCCGCCTATTTGTCGGCGGGGACGAAAGTCGATATTGCCGGCTATGATCTGGAAGAACTCGAACGCCAGGGGAAAACGGTGAATTCGGCTATCAAGGCCAAAATTGCCGAGACGGATCGGCGGTTGCGTTCGCAGTGGCAGGAGTTGGAAACCCGGCGACAGGCTATCGAAAATGAAATTCGGCTCTTGCCGGAGCATCCGATGACTCATGAACTGCGCATCGAAAATCTTTCGGAAGGGACCGCAGGCGAGGAAGGATGGTTTGCGCTTCGCAAGGCGGAAATCGTCGATTCCAAAGGATCGAAATTGCTTCTGGCGCCTTCGAAGTTTCGAGGTGGGGCATATCAGGATCGCTATTCTCATCAATGCGAACCTTCGCCCTGTGCCATTGTCTATGGCAAAAAGTCGCGAACCAGTATCATGGTCGCCGGATTTGATCTGCCTGAGATGAGGGTTACCCAGGGGTTGAAATTGATTCTCACCGGACTCGATCACGACAAGCCGGGACAGACGCCGATTCGTATTCTTATTGACGGCATTGTGATTTTTGAAGGAAAAAATGGATTTAAAAAAATTGGATGGTCCGAAAAAGTTTATTCCATTCCTGAATCGGTCTGGACGGTTTCAGGCCGGAAAACACTGCAAACGGACGATATTGCTGTAGAGATAAACGCTTGGCATGAGTCGATTAAAAACTTTTCAAAAACAGCCATGCGTGAGGCTGACGCGATTGAAACTCTGACGCAATCGATGCGGAAAGGACTGGTCTGGACGAAAAAAGAGTATTCCAGGGACTGGTGGAACGAAGGGTTTCTTCGGGGGATGTGTCTGGAAAGCCATACGGGCTATATCGAGAATGACAAGGGCAAGCAACGGGGGATGCCCTGGTTTCCGCAGAATGAAGAATATGTGGCCAAAGCCTTTGCCTCCATCGGCGTGAACATGATTTATCTTTATCCATCAACAAATTGGGGATTTGATGTTGTTCCGCATGTGTTGGCGGAAAATAAAAAAACAGGAACTCCCGTGCTTCTTTGCCGATGGGAACTACCGCGTCCGGTGGAATTTGATAAGGCGAAAAGTGTATCGGTTTATTTTGATCCGAAAGAAGCGATTCAAAAAACCGAAGATCACATTCGATCTTATACTCGCCTTGATGATCCTGATCGAACGATCCTTCGGGGGGTGACGGTGGATGAGCCGCGGATTCTCGATGAACCCTATGCGGGAAGAGAACTGGCAGGGCAGGGAGAAAAGATATATGCTAATCCTCAGATTCTTTCCGCCTGGCGAACGTACCTGGAAAAGCGGGGGGATTTACCGATTGCTTCCGATCGGATGACAGCGATTAAAAATCAGCCGATCGTCGAAGTGAAAACAGAGGACGACCGGGTGGCGTGGATGGAATGGCAATATTTTAAAATGGAATTCATGACGGATTATTACGCCAAAATCTACGATTCTCTTGTGAAAAAAGACATTTTCCCTTTTTTCGTTATTCAGGATTATCTGATGCATGAGCCGCAGGTGGCTCCTTTTGTGTTCTATGGCGACAAGCTCCCGATTGTCTCAACGGACCTGTATAACAATGCCCGTATCAATGAAGCGTTTGGGATGGACCTTTTACGTTCGGTGTCGAAAGGAAAAGCGATTTTACTGCCCGGATCGGGTTATTCGGCCAAGACGCCGGCGAGATTTTATCGAACCTTGGCCAATGCCATGCTTCGTGCCGATGGTGTGGTGCAATGGATTTACACCTATGCTTCCAAATATCGTGCCCCTTATTTTTTTGTGCGATTTGCCCTTAAAGATGATCGAGGCAGGGAAGCCCTCGATAATTGGCGTCCGGAGTATTGGGATATTCAGGCGAGCCTTTATCGCGGAATGACGCGGGCAGAAAACTTTTTGACCGATACACACTCGACGGCGCAAATTGCCGTGCTTTATTCCATGCGTTCCGTGATCGCGGAAAGTGCCGGCGGTGGGTATTGGAGCAATACCCGTTGTCGAAACAGTTTGTATGTTTACAATGC
>JAAZAW010000141.1 GCA_012514125.1 Phycisphaerae bacterium
GGGTCAACAAAATGAGGCGGAAGCGAAAGGAGCTTTGAGATGGTCAAACCGATTGGAAAAAATATTCGGGGCATTCATTCCGTCGTCGAGCGTCAGATGCGCAACTGGGAAATTGTGCGAGAGCAAAGCCATCGGGCCAAAGAGGCTGACACTTCACTTTTGAAATTTTATCTGACCATTTCTCGCGAAAGTGGCTGTGGTGCCGAAGACATTGCCGAGAAGATTGCCGAGCGGACGGGATTTCAGAAATATGACAAAGAATTACTGGATCACATGGTGACCGAGACGGATCTTCGACGTCGGCTTTATGAAACGCTTGACGATAAAACCGTCGGATGGATCGAGAGCATTGTCAGCTCGATTTCTTTCGGTCCGTCGGTCAGCGCGGAAGAATATTTCCATCGGCTTTGTCACGCGGTGCTTGCTATTTGTCACAATACCCACGCGATTATCCTGGGCCGGGGTGCCAACAGTATTTTGCCCCGCGAAGGCGGATTGTCGGTGAGGCTGGTGGCGCCGATGGAATTTCGCCTGGAAAATTATGCCGCTCTCAAGGGCGTCGATCTTAAGACCGCAAGGAAGGAAATCCGCACTATTGACAGACAGCAGGGGCAGTTTATTGAAAATTTCTTTGGACGGTTTGCTTACGACCCTCGCCGATTCGATCTGGTGATCAATGTTTCGCAACTTCCCCGGGATCGACTTGTCGATTTCATTATCGGTGCAATGAAGATTAAAGCCGGACCTGATTTTGTCTTTCCAATCGATCGAAAAAAATGAATTCGATGAAGAGAAGCGAGATTTCCGGGGTCTACTCCGTGACAGGGAGATTTCTGCCCGATACAATTCCGGTATGACGTTAACACTTAAACAAAATATTCTGGATGCCGCGGTTCATGAGGTTGGTTTTACGCTGGCGGGTGTAGCCGGGCCTGAAGCGTTTGATCCCGGCCGATATCATGATTGGCTCGATCGAGGCTACGCGGGATCGATGGCCTATCTGCATCGAAACCTGGAAAAACGATTCAATCCCTCGCTGCTGATTCCGGGCGTGCGAAGTATTCTTTGCGTGGGGTTGAATTATTATCAGGAGACGTCTGAATCGCAGCCTGCAGGCGTCGGGCGAGTTTCGCTCTATGCGAGAGGCGCCGATTATCATCGTGTCGTTCGGCAAATGTTGCATCGGCTGGCGGAAAAAATCCGGATTATCCGCGGCGGTGATTTTCACTATCGCGCATTTGTCGATAGTGCGCCGGTGATGGAAAAATTGCTGGCCGTTCGGGCGGGGTTGGGCTGGATTGGAAAAAATGGTTGTCTCGTCAATCGGCATTGGGGTTCGTTTTTGTTTCTGGGTGAACTGTTTGTGGATTTCGAGATCGAGCCTGATACGCCGACGAAAAATTATTGTGGCCGATGTCGCCGATGTATCGATGCTTGTCCGACCGGTGCGATTGTCGCTCCGCAAACGGTCGATGCCCGCCGATGCGTTTCTTATCTGACCATTGAACACCGGGGTGAAATCGACGAAGACCTTAAATCCAAAATGGGTCATCGACTTTTCGGTTGCGATCAGTGTCAGAATGTTTGTCCATTCAATCGTAAATGCCGGGAGACTTTAAGCGAAGAGTTTCGTCGTCCCATACTCGGTGAATCGCTTGATCCGAATGAAATTCTGAACTGGGATGAAACGATCTGCAAAAATCGAACAACCCGCTCCGCAGGGGAACGTGCCGATTTGCAGCAATGGCGGCGTAACGCACGAATCGTTCTGAAAAATCTTAATCCTGCCGTACCGCATTAAGCACGCCCACATGTCACCATGTGAGTATTTTCCACTCTTAAAGCCGAGGTTGTATTCGGTCGAAATTAATTTTGTTATGTGCGTGTTACTAAAGCTTAATTTGCATTGAAAATGATTTCGTTTCGGACAATGCCAAATTTGCACGGTGAATACACATCATCCTGGTCATAGGTTTTGGGTCACTATGACAATGTCGTTGTTACAGTTAATTTTTGTGCATTCGAAAACACATTTGGGTCATTAAACCGATTTTCCTGAAATAAACGGTTTTCGGTTCATTTGACGGCCGTCATTTTAAACACGTTGTGTTATGAGCCAAAGCTTTTTCTGAATGAGGTATGTCGAAAATTATTTTATGAAAGGACAACGAGAATGAAACTTGGGGCAAAAATTGGATTGGGTTTTAGTTTGGTCATCGTGCTGATGATTCTTTTGGGTGGCATGGCGATCTGGAGTATGACGAGTGTGGGGAAAGAAACCGCGATTTTGGCCGGGGAGTATGTGCCCGAAGTGAAAGCCGCCACTGAGATGGATCGACTTTTGCGCGAAGCCACCTTTGAAATGCGAGGCTACGGGTATACCGCGGAACGCACCTTTTATGATGAGGGCAAGCAGAAACTCGACGAGATGAAAATGAAACTTGATGACGCTCATAAACTGGCGGAAAATTCGCCCCATTTGACACAGCTCAAAGCGGCGTTGGATGATATAGAAGCCCGTCTGAAAGAGTATCAAAATTTGTCCACCGAGACGGTGGCAAGGAATGAAGCGATGGCGGAAAATCGTCAAAAGCTGAATGCTTCAGCCGCCCGTGTATTGGAGAATTCATCCGCCTTTTTGGCCAGTCAATATGAGGCCCAGGAAAAAGAAGTGGCTGCCGGAGCCGACAGCGCGAAACTAATGGAACGGAACAAAAAAATTCAACTTTTGGTCGATAACATGGCCTTGATTAATAACATTCGTCTGGCGGTGTGGCGGGCCCAGGCCAATCGGGACCCGAATGAGCTGGATAAGGCTCAAAGGGAGTTCGACCTGATCGAAAACAAACTCGACGGCATTAAGGCTGTTACTTACCAGCAGGTGAATCTGGATCAGATCGCTACGGTACGCGAGGCGATGAAGGAGTACCGAGCCAATGTCAATCTGTTGCATGAAAACTGGCTGGCATTGAATGATGCGATGGCCCGGCGTGTTCCTGTAGGACTCAACGCTATGGAAGAGGTGAAGGCCGTTGCGGAGAAGGGCGTTGCTGAAACCATCGGGATTTCGAATGATTCGGTTTCGGCCTTGTCACGGGCGACAATGATCATGATGGTCGGTTTGCCGGTCGGACTCGTTGTCGGTGTTCTGCTTGCAATCGTTATCACCCGGGGAATTGTCAAACCGGTCAATCGCATTATCGAAGACCTGACCAATGGAGCCGAACAGGTGGCGTCGGCGTCGGGGCAGGTGTCGGCATCGAGCCAGGCGGCGGCCCAGGGGGCGAGCGAACAGGCGTCAAGTCTGGAAGAAACCAGTTCGGCCCTTGAAGAAATGTCGTCAATGGGAAAGACCAACGCCGAGAACGCCGGTAAAGCCAACATGCTGATGGATGAAACCACGAAGGTTGTCGGCCAGGCCCAGAACGTGATGAGCCAGAACGCCCAAGCCATGAGCATGATCAATGAAGCCAGCGGCAAGATCGCCAACATCATCAAGGTTATCGAAGAGATCGCCTTCCAGACGAATCTGTTGGCACTTAACGCCGCGGTGGAAGCCGCCCGGGCCGGGGAACATGGCAAGGGCTTTGCGGTGGTCGCCGATGAAGTTCGGAATCTGGCTCAGCGGTCGGCTCAGGCTGCCAATGAAACATCGCAGTTGATTCAGGAAACGATCGACCGCGTGAAAAAGGGCAGCGAACTCAATGATGAATTGGGCACATCTTTCGGCAAGGTCAGCGAGTCTGCCGGCCAGGTGGCGAGTCTGGTCGAACAGATCAGCATCGCCTCGAAGGAACAAGCCAAGGGCATCAATCAGGTGAATGCGGCGATGGGGCAGATGGATCAGGTGGTTCAGCAGTCAGCGGCGGGTGCTGAAGAGTCGGCGTCGGCGGCGGAAGAACTCTCCAGCCAAGCCCAGATGCTTCGGCAGACGGTGGATCAGCTGGCCATGCTGGTGGGCGGAAATAAAACGGGACAAGGCGCGATTGTTTTGTCATCGACGACCGCCAAGACCGTATCGACCCATTCCGGCGACAAAAAAAAGCAGCAGCAACCCGTTGGCGTTGAAAAGAAAACAATGAACGAGATCAACGAAACCCTCACGGATTTCTAGCACCGTCGTTTTCGAAAAATCTTTATAGCAACCGGATCGCTTGATTCGATATCAGGCGATCCGGTTGTGTTTTTACTGAAATCGATGGTTTTGAAGACTAAAACCGATTTCGCCGTCATTCGTTTCGGACCCGGAACCTGCGGTCTCTGAGGAAAGCCAAAGGAACGCCACTGAAACGTTACCTTCTACGGTCCCTGAGCTTGTCGAAGGGACATCTGCTTGCTGGCGCTATGTCGTTCGACAGACTCGGGGACCGAAACTACGATAGCATTGAATCAAAAGTATATCCAATGTGCTTAAGGAAGTGCTCTTCGAGAAAATTTGGATGTCAAAGTGTATAAAATAATAGTTTTAAGACCGCAGCGTCAAATTGACAAACTTTAGAGTATGTTCATATAAGTCTATTAAATAAAAGTAGTTGTGTGATATGTATTTTGAGATGTTTTTGTTGACAAAAGGTTGTCAATTTGATATTATATTCTTATACAGATGGCAAACTTGAAAGAGGAAGCATTTCAAAATGGCGTTAAACACAGGCAATAAAATTCCGCTGTATCAACAAATCAAACAAAATCTCAAACAGCGAGTAAAGATGGGGGTTTATAACGAGGGCAGTTCTTTGCCGTCGCTAAGGGTTTTAAGTAAAGAATTTGGCGTAAGTCCGGGGCTTGTGCAGCAGGCGATCTATGGATTGGAAAGTGAAGGACTGCTCGCGGTTCAGCACGGTAAGGGGGTTCGCGTTCTGGAAAAAAAATCGTCCGAAAGTGTCGCCATTTCCTTTGGCTTTATCCAGCCCTATGTGGAATATATGACATTTGAAGGGCAAATCATTCACTACGCAGAGAAAGTTTTTGATCGGCGAAACAACTTCATGATTCCGAAATCGTCGGAAGGGATGGCGTCCCGAGAACGTGAGATTGTGGAACACTTTGTGCAAAATGGAGTCAAAGGGATTATTCTCTGGCCGATAGACAATGATCCCAATGGGGAGTTTTTCCAGAATATGTCCCATCGCATACCGGTGGTCCTTGTAGACCGTATGGTCGATGGAGCTGATTTGCCGTCGGTGGTTTTGGATACCCACGAAGCGGGTTGCGATGTCGCGAGACACATTCTTGGTAAACTCAACTGCCGTCGGTTACTGGTGCTAATGGACAATCTGGTGATTTCGACCAATCGGGATCTGATTCAAGGGCTTTCGGAACAGGCAAGCGAAATGGGGCGGATGATGGACCTGACGGTGATGCACTTGCCGATCACCGATTTTATCCAACGCCTTAATGTCGGCGACTATTCGCAAGTTAATATGTACATTGAACTTGTGGAGCGACAGATCCGTGAGGGCGGCTATGATTGTATTTTTTGCCCGCAGGAAGAGTTCCTGGAGTCGGTAATTATCGAGCCGGATATGGATAAAAAATTTCCAGAATTGAAACTCGCGTCGATGACCGGGCCGATGCTCACGCGTTCACGAAAATATAACGAGTTTGGCGTGATTCGCTGGGTATGGGATTTTCCACAGATGATCTCGTCGGCTGCGGATATATTGCAGCAATGGGTTCTCCGGCGAAAAAGGCCCACGGAGAACGTATCGATTCAAATTAAGCAATGGCAGTCTACGGAGTGAGTTTAATAAATCACAAAGAAAA
>JAAZAW010000142.1 GCA_012514125.1 Phycisphaerae bacterium
ATGGGACAAGGCAGACACCCGATCCAACTGATGGGATCATAATCGTAAAGGTAGATATTGGGCGTCAGGTCGCGCCATTGTCGAACCAGATCGTAAAAGGCAATCGACGAAGGACATCGATCGTTCGGGGTATAATGAAGCAGACAGTAATTGTTGCGTGTAATGATAATTGCCACATTTTTTTCCGGCTTGATATTTACCGGAGGCATTGTATGGTTCGTATACGCATAGAGAGCGACCACTCTGTCGGGAAATTCTTTGGCGATGCCCCGGGCAACCGCATTGGCAAATCCGAGTACGCGATCGGTTAAAAGCGGCAAATTGACCAGATTTGTTCCGGGCGGATCCAGAGCACGACAGCGATCGCACCGGCAATAATCGACATTATCCATCGGGTCCATGGGAAATGCCAATGCGTTGGGATGTTTTTTCCCGAGAAACTCTTTTGCGGCTTCGATCATTTTTGCGATCACTTCAGGATTGGTGGTACACAACTGCGTCGGCATGCGTTTACCGGCAATCAGGGCATACCACTCAGGATGCTTGTCGAAATATTCTTTTGGGGGAATCGCATAAAACCAATAATGCTGACCACTGAGCCAAAAAGCCGAAGCGCTTCGGTTTCGTTTCCGCCAGGTTGAAACTTCTGTCGGCAATCCGCTCCTGGCCTCGACGGAGGTATCATAGCATTTTGGACTTCGGATCGTTCCTTCAGGCAGTGACAACGTCTTTCGAACGGGAATCACTTCACCGAGTTTCCCAACCATAACCCACCGGCATCCCCAATGATCCAATATCGAATAGAACGCATTCTGGATGCCCAACGGTGTATGAGCGGAAAGAACGATCCGATCCGGTTTAACCTCAATGGTATACCCCTGCCCCTTTTGGGCATCAAAACGTTCCTGTCCGCGGGGCGGGGAGAGAAGTTCGATACGAATAGGAATCAATGATGTTTCCGTCAAATCCGAGGGCAGCTTTCCATCATGACCGAGTCTCGGCAAGGTCGCACCCGTCATTTCCCGGATACACCTTAAAAAGTCGTCCACCGGCAAAGCCAGATCCAGCGAAGTCACCGTATCGGGTGAAATATCCAGAAAGACTTTTGCCGTTTTATCGGCAACCACAATAACATCGTTGTTTCCTTCACCCGACTGTTGAAGACCGGCAATAAACAAAAAACATGTAACCGCGATAAAAGAACAACGGCACTTTCGGCGCAAAATAGAATCCATCGACATGTATCACTCCTTGATTAGGTTGCGAATGATTAAAATACTCTTTATTTAGTACAGGGGTCGCCAGTAACGATTGAGAACCCGATCGACCCAGAGTGGGGTCCAGGCATCCATCTCTCCGTGCAGCTCTCCGAATGACTTGGGGACCACGTGCCCGTCGGCGAAGAGGACATTCGACCCTCCGTTATGACGTTTCGACACCGGATATCCGGAAGTAATAACAGGATGAATCAGAATAGTTCCTGTTCCTTGATCATCGGGTGTTAGATGATATGGCCCACTGTCAGCCACCAGAACCTTGATTTCCGGCTGATTAACCTGAGAATGACGAATCCTGATGCACTGACTGGGATCTCCAAAATTATAGTATCCGAATCCGCCATCGTAGGCACCGATATAGTTATATCCATACGAATTGTATCTTACATCTACGCCCCCGCTGGCATAGCTCAAAGAGGTATTGGAGGATGGCTTGAACAAGGGGCAATCGAAAATTTTCAATCGAGTAAAGCCGGCCAGACTGGTATCTCCATTCCATCCCATATACCTCGCGATATACGCATACCAAAAAGTCGTCGTAGTGCCGCTGGGCCATTTATAATCCCGCACACCGAAATTTAATGGGTACCAGTCACTATTGGCGTGGCGATACATGGCAAAACCGATTCCGATCTGACGCAGATTGGAACTGCAAGAGACACCGGCGGCGGTTTTTCGAGCGTTAGAAATTGCCGGCAGCAAGATCGAAATCAGCACCGCAATGATCGCCACAACGACCAAAAGTTCTATCAATGTGAAACCATGTCTGAGTTTCAGGCCTCGATCTTTAGCTCTGACGATTGTATACATAGGGTTCCTTTCGTTTGCTTTTATTTGAATGTTCTCCGCATTTTCTTCCGAACAGCATCGGCGAGCGATGAAGCCCGCCGATGCACCTTGGAATGAAAGAACTTCCTCTCTTCTGGTTTCACCGGCACCTGGGCATCGGTTCCTACTCCTCCAATTTGATAAGCAACAGACCAGCCAGCAGGAATCCGGCGATCATCGGCAATCCCAGACCGCTGCAAAGTGTACCTGGAACAACGTCTTCATCGGATTGCCCAACTTCTGTCGCGGCGTCAAAGACCTTCGCGTAATCGGCTGCAAAGCTCGATCCGCTCGAACCGTAGTTCGCCGCCAGGATGCCCAGATCACCGACGTTCACCTTGCCGTCATCGTTGAAATCGCCCAAACTCCACCACAAGGATGGATCAACGCCCTGGGCCTGTAAATCCCGGCCGTAGTTGGCCGCCAGAATCCCCAGATCGCCGACATTGACCTTGCCGTCTTCATTGGCATCGCCGGGGATACGCGGTGCAGCGACCTTCGGCCTTGCCCCCATATACCCGCCGTCGGATGCACCCTGCGTGATCGCCGCAGGACAATTTTGCGCCAGGTACCGATACTCAGAGCTAAGCGGATCGGCAGAGGCAAAGATCGGCGCAATGGTCGTCACACTTCCCGTACCGAGCGCGGCATAACCGCCCACGGCGCCCGCGGTGTTGTTCCAGAACACGCTGTACTCGATATTCAAAGAACCGCCGTCCTGCTGCTGATAGACTCCATAGGAACCATTATCGACAAAGAGCGAATCCCGCACCGTCAGGCCCGGTATGGCATGACTTAACGATAAGCCGCGGCCACTGTTACCAATGAGCGAACAGTTTTCAATCGTGGCCGTGACATTCGCACGATTTTCCTCGGACAGGTTGTTCAGCCAGAAGCCGATACCCGATCCGACATTACCCTCAATGATCGTGTTGCGGACAACACAATCGATCAACCGCTGCGTCGCTAAATTGGGCTCAAAATCGATCCCGTGTTGAGGAGCGGTTCCGTTGGTGTTGCGGATGATGCA
>JAAZAW010000143.1 GCA_012514125.1 Phycisphaerae bacterium
AGTTGGAAAGTTGGAAAGTTGGAAAGTTGGAAAGTTGGAAAGTTGGAAAGTTGGAAAGTTGGAAAGTTGGAAAGTTGGAAAGTTGGAAAGTTGGAAAGTTGGAAGAGGTTTGTTGAAACCGGCAAAATCGGAGACGACAGGCTCAGCGACCGAAATTTTGATATTTGTAATGCTACGACACGATTCAATCAAAAACGCGTAAGGGACATTCAATCAAAGGCGTGTACGCTTAGTTTGTTTTTGAGATGTGCTCCGGATAGGTTTTGACGTGATTTTCAATCAGGCAGGCGTATTGCTGCATCACTTGGGCCACCGCGGCGTCAGATTCCGTATCCTTGTCCGGATCGGTAAGCCAGGGGGTGAGTATTATTTTGTAATTGTAATTTGGCAGTGAGAGAATAAACCCCACGAGAATAGCGGCGTGCGATTTCATGGCGATATGCGTCATGCCCGACATGATTTCGCGTTCCTGGCCGAAGATTTTCACCTTGACCGTCCGGACATTTCCCCGATCTCGCCAGATATCCATTGCGGCGGCGACGATTTTGTTCGTGCGAAACGCCCTGAAAAATGAACGGGCGAAACTATCGCTGGGCGTGATCTGGAGGTCACGAAATTCCGGAAACCGTTTTTCGTACTGTTCCTGAATATAAAGCCGTAACGGGCTTTCGTTTGGATCGCGAAGTCCGATCAGCGGATAGCCTGAAAGGGTCAATAAAATACCGCCCAGATGATGCGACCCCTGATGACTGAACATGAAAAAAGTGCCCTTGCCGCGTTGGACGGCCTTATCGAGGTGTTCCTGGCCCTCCATGGAGAATCGATCCATCAACGTCTGTCGGTCGATCAGGTCCAGAATCGTATAAATCATCTTGTCGCAACGAATACGGCACATTTGTTTTCGGGCGATTTCGCGGGCCCGGCTGGGGGGCAAGGGTTGTCCGAAGATTTCCGTCAGGCGGTTGTACATTCGTTTTCGTTTTTTATATTGAAGCAGATATTCGCAGGTCCCGAAGAACACACCGAATTTGTACAGGCCGTTCAGTCCCGTCAATTTTACGATCAGCAACAGCCAGATTCGGATAGCCATGTATTTTACGCTCGTAAACCATGATACTTCCGATGCCCGGGCTTTTCGTCGAGTTTCAGCAGGTTTTAGAGGTTTTTCCGTCATGTCGTTCAAATCATTCTCATTAACCATGATCGATCCATTCAAAGCCGGCGCTGTCCATATTGGAACATCGACCCGGCGGGAAGAATAAAGGTCACAACATCTTACGATTTTATCGATAATGGATACAATATTCCAACACTATCTATCTCTCGTCAAGCTGTATCTATGGAAGTGCCGATAAAACTTTATATGCAGTAAAGCACGGGTGTTTAATTTATATTAACGAAATGAAGAATAAATTTTTTTATCTAATTGTGTTTTTAGCGTCAAGCCTGGCGTATGGCTCATCGCCGATTCCGGCAGGGGGGGCGTTTCGCGTTTCCACAGCCGCTTCGACAACCGTCCGCGAACCTTCGGCGGCCATGACCCGCCGGGTGATCAAAACGTTCGATTTCGATGAAAGGCCCCTGGGCAATCTCGAAGACCTTCCGATGAACTGGACCAAGATTACCCTCAGCGGTTTTCCTCATTACGTCAACGGTAAACTCGACGACCAACTGGGCCATCCCGCCCCGTGTTTTAAACTTGAACTCAACGGCGGAAATGTGGGCTATTTGTATACCGCCCGCGAAATCGCCGCGTTTCCCGGCAGCGATCACAAAATTGTCGCCAGTGTTAAAACGCAGGATGTTTGCTATTCGCGAGGCTACATCCAGGCCTGGTACATGGACCGTTATGGCCGACCGCTCGAAAATACCATGACCTACAGTTCGTTGATGGGTCCCGCCGATGCCGGCGATCCTGAATGGCGAACGGTCACCATGGAACTGCCCTATACCAATCCCGACGGCAGATTTATCGCGATCGGTGTTTTTCTGGTCCAGCAGGATCGATTGCCCGCTATCTTCGATACTCCGCTTAAATCGTATCGCAAAGATCTGAATGCTCAATTGTGGATCGATCAGATCACCGTTTTAAGGTTGCCGAAAACCGAATTGAAACTGAAAAACGATTACCCGATTTATGCCCATAACGACGACGTCGTCATTTGCACATCGATTGCCGACGCATCGATTCAGGATCTTTCGGCCCGATGTATCCTGACCGATCTGGGATACCACCATTCGCGGATCATCGAACAACCCATCCAGGTGCTGCCGTCTCTTGAAGCCATCCTGCAGGGTGTGGCTTCGATGCCCAAACCCACCGAATACAAACTGGGCAAGCTGCCGCCGGGGTTCTATAATCTTTCGCTCGAAGTCCTTTCGAACGATGAAGTCCTGCTCGAAAAAAATACCAAAATCGCCGTATTGAACCGCTCGCGAAATACGGACCAGGCCTATGACCTGGGTCTGGATATGTCGCTCGAACAATTCGATCATCCGCAGGTCCTTACAAAATTTATCGAAACTCTCAACCCTCGATGGGTGATCCTTCCATTCTGGCGAGACGATGTTCCTTTGCCCCGGGGCAAGGTGGAAAGCTCTATCTGCGATCAAATGATCGTGGATTTAAGCGCCCGGCGTATCAAAATTCTCGGAGCGTTCATGGATGTGCCGAAAGACCTCGTGGCGCGAACCGAAATCATCAATCCGACCGTCTGGGACTTTCTGGCCGGCAAACGATCCTGGTGGGACAGTGAATTTGCGATGATTCTCTCCCGTCACGCCGACCGCATCGATCACTGGGTCTTCGGTCGTACTCGCGATTGCTGGCAGGCGCCCGATTCACGGATAAAGACCGACCTGGCGGGTTTGCGCGGAGTCTTTGAACAATTTCAGGGACAATTTTCTTTTCTCGCCTCCTGGCCTGCAATGGTCGCGAGTCCCGCCCAACGTGTGTCGGACGGCTATTTTCTCAAAATTCCCTCGACACTGTCGCCGAAAACGATGAATGCCTGGTTCAAACCCTGGCGAATTCATGATGGCGGCAAAAACGACCTCTGGACCGTTCTCGAAGGACAGGACCTCGATCAGTTCGACCTGGTGACTTCCACCAAAGATTTTGCCGATCGATTTATCGAAGGCAAACGCAGTAAAATACCGTTCCTGGGTGCGGAAAAACTCTGGAATCATGGCCACGATCTTATCGCCGGCGGTTACGAACCCAACGCTTATTACGTTGTTTACGCCAACCTTATTCATCGGCTCAGCGGTCTGGAATATATCGGTGAAATTTCCATCGATGAAAGCCGCACCGGACAAATTTTCCAATCGGACCAGCGGGCGGTGCTGGTTCTTAATAGCGATATCCCCGGCGACTATATCAGCAGTGTTTCTATCGGCGATCATCTTCAAGCCCACGATATCTGGGGCCGTGAACTGCCCGTCAAAATTGATGCAAAAAATAAAAAATGGCAGGTTCCCTATCGGCCTATCGTTTTTATCGAGGGCATTTCGTCCGAGCTGGCAAGATTCCTGGCTTCGGTGAAAATCGAACCGGCTGTCATTTCCAGCAAGTTCGGCTTTCAACAGGTTCAATTGGTATTTCGCAATACCTTCAACCAGTCGGTCAACGGCACCATCAAAGTGCAGGGGCCTGATTACTGGCAATTCGATCCTTCCGGCGCACGATTCGTCCTGGGTCCGGAAAACGAATCCACACTACCGATGAAAATACGAGTTCCGATCAACGAATCGATCGGGGAAAAAACGATTCAGGCAAAATTTGAGCTTGAAGCCCGAACGCCTCTGACGATCAATATGATCGTCCCGCTGGAATTGGGCATCTCCGATCTTCAGATGCGAGTCCTCTGGGTAGTGCGAAACGAAAATCTGGTCGTTATTCAGGAGATCGTCAACACCGGTCCGGGCAGCACCGATCTGATCGCCTTTACCATCGCGCCGGATCAACCGCGAATCGAACGACAAATTCCCAGCCTGGCTCCCGGTCAGACCGCGGTGAAGGAATATTCCCTTGGTCCGTGGAAGTCGATGATCGGCCAAACCCTCCGCATTGGTTTCCGCGAAATCCGCGGCACACGATTGGCGAATCAGATTATTACGATTGAATAAAAAACACCTGACATTTGAATGGTAAACAGGACTTCTTTTCGACTCACCGGCAAGTTAAACATTGAATTTTTTGCCGCCAACGGTTAACTTCCAACATCAAACAATGGATGACTGCGGATCATAGAGAGCGAGGAAGATACATGAGCTGTTCGATTGGAACGATCAAAATTATTGCCGATGAAAATATTCCTTATGTCCGGGAAGCCTTTGAACCGCTGGGCCGAACTGAGTTGGTTCCAGGCAGATCGATGACCAGTGCCCTGCTCAAGGACGCAGACGTCCTGCTGGTCCGTTCCGTCACGCGCGTGAATGAAGCGTTGCTCGGAGGCACGCGTGTAAAGTTTGTCGCCACCGCGACCATCGGCACGGATCATGTGGATGAGGATTATCTCAAAAAGGCAGGCATCGCCTTTTCCAACGCCGCCGGCAGTAATTCAAACTCTGTCGCCGAATATATCACCGCGGCTCTTTTGACACTCGCCGACCGAAAAGGGTTCCAGATCGCGAGTAAAACTGTCGGTGTCGTCGGGGTCGGGAATGTCGGCTCGAAAGTTGCCCATAAATGTTCCGTGCTGGGAATGAACGTCCTGAAAAATGATCCGCCTCTTAAAA
>JAAZAW010000144.1 GCA_012514125.1 Phycisphaerae bacterium
CAGTTGACATTGCCGATCAGGCAGACCTTTTGGCCATAACGTTTTTTCACTTCGGCGATATCCACTCCCGCCTGCGGATCGATGGAATGCAGGGCATGGGGATGACACTCGATAAGCTGATCGAGAACCGGCATGATATTGCCGTCGGTATGTTTGATGGTGTAAAAACCCATCTGGCTATAGCCTTGGATAAGTCGATCGAGATATGGTGCGACAAATTCGCTGAATTGCGAAGGTGAAAGAAAAGGTCCGGTATTCAGGCAATAATCCGAGCACAGCCCCAATCCATCGATAACCCCGCAATAGTATTGTTCTGCGATCCTCAGGGCGTTTTCGACCTTCTGACGGGCCTCGCGATGGACACCATCGGGATCATCGATCAGACGATAGGAAAACTCGACCATTTTATCACCGCTGGGAATCTCGAAAGTCGCATCGCCGTGATGGATCAGGAAAAATTCATCGCCGATTTCTTCTTTGATCAATTCCCAAGTTTACGAACTTCTTGAGGCTGCCAGATCCCTGTGGTCAGAAAAATGGCGCTATGGTCGAATCGTCGGGCGGTGTCGATATTGATCCGGGCCATTTCCAGACGATGGAGCTGACGTTCTTTTTCTTGCATCTGCTCCCACTGGAAGTAGTTGCGATGCTCCGGATGGACCTTGCCGAAGGCCTCCATCGTCAGAAACATCCGCAATTCAAAATGAGGCACAAGACCGGGCGGCTGTTTGCCTTCAAGGGCCATGATGAACTTTTGTTTGGGAGTTAACACGGACATGACATATTTCCTGATAAATGGGATTGAGGATTCATCTAAAAATTTATAACCGCAGATTTTACAAATATTTTATTCAAGACTCCACTTGCGATGAGTTATCACTTTCACCGTACATTTAGTCTAACAGTTCGTCCTGAATTTTATGGTAAAGGTCCATTATCCTGGCGGGTTCCGATCGTTCCTCCGGCGTCAATACGGGCTGAAAAATAAGTCCGGATCGTTCACCATCCAAAGCGCCAAGAATCGTTCTGAAATAGGCTTCCAATGATTGTCCTTCAGGTCGGGATGCCATTCCAAAATAGACTTTACCCGCTTTTTTTATACGTCGAATGACATCGACGATATCGTGTTTTTCAGGATTGCCCAGATTAATATACTTGCACGATGGCACGTCCGCTAAAATTGCCTCCAGGAAATAATCATTTTTTCCGCAATAGTGGATAAAAGCCCCGCCAAAATGATCACAGACACGCTTTGTATAGGGAATAATAAAGCGATCGATCAGGTCGGGGCTAAATAAAGTGCTGGTATCCTCGCAAACTCGAACTCCACCCTTGGCCATGTAAAACGGCTGATGATATCCGGTAGAGTGAGGTTCGCCCGTCAAGCTCTTGATATATTCTGTTACCTTGATATAGGCCTCAACCGAGAGGTTCATTAGATGATCGGTGAATTCAGGATCGTCGTAGGGATCATAAAATATTTCATCTCCGCGAATCAAATGTGCAATATCCATAGGGCCTTGTGTATCGCTGACGTAAATCGGCATTCCCGGAAGATGTTCCCGATAAAATTCAATCACGTGCTTTGTATGGGGCATCAACCCCAATTGACTGATATCCTCAGGAATTTCAAATCGAATGATTTCTTCCTTAGTCAAATGCTCCTGAAGCCAGGGCATCGCATCCGTAAAAATTTGTTGTGTCAGACCCAAGATACTTGGAACGGTGCCACAACCGGTATTGACTCGAATTACCGGTTGAGCATCCGAGCCCGAACGAAGATGAACCGCGGCAAACCAGAGTTGCTCACAAGCCATTTTGTCCGGGTCATAGAATAATTCCTTTCGATCAAACGTCACAAACGTCGTCAATTCCGGAATTTCGACGGTAAAGATCAACGGAAGATAATCCGGCCCCTGTTCATCAAACAAGGCAGACATACGGGCTTTGCCCTTCTCCACAGCGTCATAAGGCCATTCCAGAAATTTACGAATTTGATCAACAAAACATTCAGATTTCACAATCGTCCCTTTCGATTTCAAATAATCTTTTTTCAGATATCACCCAGCCGAGTTTAATTTTATATTCGATCAACTATTTTAGTAGTTTAAAGTTATGAAACTGCTTCAGGTATACCCGGTGACGGTAATGAATCCTTAACGCATTTTTCCGGCATGGGCGGTTGATAGTGTTCCAATCCGCCGTATTTTTTCCATCCGCGATAGACCTGGACAAGACATAAGAAGGCAAGAATTTCAATGACCCAGATTATAGCCGGAAACCACCGATAGGCGTAATCGCTGCCGTGATAGCCCCATTTCAAGAGGTCGAACAAACCGCCGATGAGCAGGGAGCCGAGGATGACCCCGACTGATCGGACCAGGGCCTGGGCCGAACAGAACTGGCCGAAGCGATCCTTGGGGAATATCCGCATTTCTGTGGGAAACATCGAGGCCCCATAAAGGACGGCCGCGGGCAGAGAAACCATGGTCACAGCCATATAGTAATAATACGTGGTCTCTGGCGGCATTTTAACAAACAGGAAGATCAGATTCAGAGGAATAAAAATCAACAAAATGCCTTTGACGACCAATTGGACCCGCAGGGGATGATACTTATCGGCGATGATGCCCGCCGGGTACGTGAGCACCATGGCCCCGATCCCGGCATAGCCTGCAATCCGGCCATAATCCCCCGGTGTCAGGCCGATCTCCTTGAGGAAAAAGAGATTGAACATCGTGGTCGCGCTCAGGGCGACCATGTGGAAGGTGGTCATGGCGAACATAAACCAGTAGAAAC
>JAAZAW010000145.1 GCA_012514125.1 Phycisphaerae bacterium
TGATAATCGCACAGTCCAGACCAACCATATCGATTCGACCCGTAACCATATCCGACCACCAGGCGTCTTTAATATTGCGTTTGAGTTCGACGCCCAACGGACCGTAATCCCAGAAACCGTTCAATCCGCCGTATATTTCGCTGCCGGGAAAAATAAACCCGCGGCGTTTACACATGCTGACCAGCTTTTCCATCAATTCATTTGTCATCTGTTTCTTGGCCATATTCTGCTCCGCAAAAAATAAAACATTATCATGTCATAACCGCCTCATCGAATACAGTCAAGCATTAATGCCCCGTAGAAACAGAAATGGTGCCTGCCCGCAGATCCTGCCGAACTCTTCCCACCCCTATCATCTTTCTTCTTCGTGGCGTCCCCGGCGTCGTAGCGGTTCCCTCTCTTCCAACTTCCAACTAAAAACAAACCACCCGTCAGGTAAATGGAGTCTTCCGGCGAGGATTTCTCCAAGATCATTCCGTCTCGGCATTGATTTCGACGTGTGGAATGGGAAGGTTGCATGGTTCTGCCGGCAGAACATCGTCGGTCTTTAGCAAAATCGCCCCTTTGGCTTCAAGCTGACGAATCGCCAGTTCCGCCGCTTCGTCATCCCAGGTACCGCAGGCATCGACGACAATGATGGGATTTTTTCCCCGGCTCAGCAAGCCCAGCCCAAGATGCTTGATCGCCCGTTCCGTCCCGACACCAAAAATTAAAAATCGTTTCGCCTGAAGTCGCGAAAAAAGCCGATCCGCTTTCGGATTGGTGAAAACATCATTGGTCTTTTTGTGAATAACGATCTGCAAATAATTATCCAGCAAATTATCCGGTAGCGACATCCCCGAATCATGTTCGAGCACCAGACGCTTGGGCAAAAGAGTAAACGGAATTTTCTGCTGCCCCGCCGTGCCCTCGATACAGTTAAACAACGGCGAACGAATGGTTTCACTTCCCCGCGGACGATGAACATCGACCGGCGAAATCACGGGCAACCGATACGATTTCGCCCAATCCATCAACATGCGGGCACGTTCCAGGATTTCCTTTTGTGACTTTACTGGTAAAATCCCGTCGCTGGTCAAAAAATCCCGCTGCGTATTGACATCGACAACAACGCACTCGTAAATCGGTTGCTTCTGGTCGAATACCATTGCGAGATCAGATTTTCGTATCCGCCGTCGAGGCATATTGATCTTTCTTTAAAAAACTCCGGTATTGATATACCTGAATTTTGCCCTGCGGTTTACGACACCATGTCCTTTTGATTGATTTGATCGCATTTCTCACCAAACGATTATCGGTAATGATGTCAAATCATACCCTTCAAACATACAAAGGCAAGTGAACCTGGACTAATTTTATGTTCACCCTTTCCAAGTAATTTATGCTTTATATTTTTCGACCTGAACTAATGACAACTTTAGATCGTTTTAACTCAAACTGAAAAGAATATGACTTTTATAATCCGCCGGATGAGAAAATCGTGATGATCTACTGTTAGAATTCCATACGCCATGATGGTTTACAACGTTATTGTAATACTTTTCTAAGAAAGGGAAAGCAAAATATTTTATTTCACCATGCTTGACAAAACCCTACGTTCGCGGTAGGCTTTGTGCAGAGTTTTGTAAATGGGCTTCCCCTTTGCCGGAATTCCTACCGGCAAATATCGTCCGATAACAAAAAACTCGGGGCGTAGCGCAGTTTGGCTAGCGTGTCAGCATGGGGTGCTGAAGGTCGGAGGTTCAAATCCTCTCGCCCCGATTTCTGTTTTATCAACAGCAACTCATAATTATACACTAGAATGATAAACAACATCACTAACGAAACATCAAAGAAATTTGTGGTGGCGATCATGAGTCGCGATCGAATCGGCATCGTTCGCGATGTGACTGCTGCGCTGGAACCATTCCACGCAAATATCGAACGCGTCAGCCAAACCGTTGTCATGAACTACTTTACGTTGACGTTCATCGTCAGTTTCCCTCAGGAATATCCCACCGAAAAAATAAAAAACCTGCTCAAATCCGCAGGAAATCCTGGTGAATTTGAAATCGGCGTCAAAGCCTATGAACCCGCCGCTGAACATGAAACCATCGTTGCCGACGCCGATTGTTTCGTCCTCACCGTCACCGGAAAAGACCGCGCCGGAATCATCAACACCATCGTCACCTACCTGTCCGGCAAGGGAATCAACATCATCGATCTGTACGCCTACAAACCCGATACCGAAACGTTTATCCTCATTTCGCAGTTATCCGTTCCCCGCCGGATGAATGCCGCCCAGATTCAGCTCGATATTGAAGCCTTAAGCCGAAAGGCAGGTTTGGCCGCAACGCTTCAACACGAAAATATCTTCAAAGCCACCAATGAAATTACCGCACCAGCCAACTTTTCCGACAGAGGATAACCCATGCTTCGAAGTGACGACATCCTTTCTACCGTTCGTATGCTCCGTGAAGAACAACTCGATGTCCGCACAGTCACACTTGGAATTAATCTCCAGGAATGTGCTTCATACGATGTTGATCATCTGTGCCGGAAAATCCACACCAAAATTCTCGCCAAAGCGGCTCAACTGGTGGCCGTCTGCGACGATATTTCCCAAAAATATGGTATTCCCATCGTCAATAAACGCCTCGCCATCAGCCCGGTCACCTGGCTGCTGGAAGGCCAGAATGAAGCCGCCTTTTTGCAGGTGGCCAGGCAATTGGACAGCACGGTAAAGGCTGTGGGGGTCGATCTGCTGGGCGGCTTTACGGCGTTGGTTCAAAAAGGCATGACCAGCGGCGAACGTGTGTATTTCAACGTTTTGCCTGAAGTCCTTGCGGAAACCCAGCGGATTTGCGCCTCGGTCAACGCCGCTTCTTCGCGCACCGGCATCAATGTCGATGCGATTCTCCTTGTATCCCAAGCCATTAAACGAGCCGCTGAACTGACGGCGGGCAACGACGGCTTTGCTGCCGCCAAGCTGGTTGTTTTTTCGAACATTCCCGAAGATAACCCGTTCATGGCGGGCGGTTTTCTGGGACCGGGTGAACCGGAGAGCGTGATCAATATCGGGGTATCGGGGCCGGGAGTAATCAAACGCCGGCTCCAGCAGATGCTCCACTCGCATCCGGGCGCCAATCTCGGTCAGATCGCCGAGCAAATCAAGGAAACCGCGTTTCGTATTACACGAGTCGGCGAATTGATCGGCCGCGAGGTGGCAAGTCGGTTGAAGGTCGAATTCGGGATCGTCGATCTGTCACTGGCACCGACGCCGCGAATGGGCGATTCGGTAGGCGAAATTCTGCAGGTCATGGGTCTGGAACATATAGGAAGCGCCGGAACGACAGCAGCCATCGCCCTTCTCACCGATGCCGTCAAAAAAGGCGGACTTTTCGCTTCCAGCAGTGTCGGCGGACTCTCGGGCGCTTTCGTGCCTGTGGCTGAAGATGCGGCCCTGGCCCATGCGGTGGCCAATAAGACCTTGGGGATTGAAAAGCTCGAAGCTATCACCAGTATCTGTTCCGTCGGATTGGATATGGTCCCCATTCCCGGTGATACCACAGTCGAAACCCTCGCGAGCCTGATTTGCGACGAATTGGCCATCGGTGTCATCAACGGTAAAACAACGGCTGCCCGTATTATCCCCATTCCCGGCAAAAAAGCGGGCGAAATGGCAAGATGGGGAGGTTTGTTCGGAGAAAGTCCGATCCTGGATGTACAGAACCTTCGCCCCAATCAAACGCTCATCACCCGTGGCGGAAGAATCCCCGCGCCGGTGCATAGTTTCAGAAACTAATCTTCCCGACAGGAAATTTTTGCAAAAAACCTTATAGAATTCCCTCTTTTGCAGAGTAATCCCTGCCCATCATCTTCATCTTCCATGTTTTATCTTTCAACTTCCAACTTCTTAATTTTTCAGAAATTTTTTCTTTCAACAAAATCATCGACTACAGAAAAGAAATGATAATGCCATCCGAAAATAATCCTTCATCTTCTTATATTTCAAATCTTTACAGTATTTTGCATCTCGTTTCATTCATAATATTTTCTTATTTTATTTATTAGGAGTTTAAGTTGGTCTTATTTATACAATGACGATATAGTATGTCTGAAGTAACAGGAAGTGTCCTTAACGACAGGTGAAATATGCAAGAAACGATAAACACAACAGTACTGAGCGAACGAGACTACTTCGAGGAACCCGATCGGCAGGGTCTGGGAATTCGCAGCTTGAAGAAAGGCCAATATTTTTTCAGCCTGCCTCAATATTGTGTCGAGCGTAACGACGCGAACTGTATCCGATGTCTGGTTTGTGTGCGGCAATGCACGTGGGATTCGACTTATTACGACCCGGACCGGAATGTGGTTTATAATCGCCACGAAAATTGCGTGAATTGCCGGCGATGCGAGGCGATGTGCCCTACCCAATGTATCCAGATCAAAAAATGGGGTTCGGGATTCCGTGAGAATTACCATTGGAACCCTAAGCAAATGATCAGCGTATCCAAACAGGCGGACACCGGCGGCGTGTTGCTGACAGGCTGCGGGAACGATTTACATTATGAAACCTATTTTGACCGGATGGTCATCGATGCCTCGCAGGTGACGAATCCTTCCATCGATCCGCTGCGTGAGCCGATGGAACTCCGGACGTTTATCGGCAGAAAACCCGAAAAATTCGATCCGGAGAAGGCTTCAAGCATCTCCACTCAAGATTGTCCGAATTACGTCTGTGAAATTCCGCTGATTTTCGCCCCGATGAGTTTCGGGTCGATCAGTTATAACTTTCAGGAAGGGTTGGCACGTGCGGCGAGTGAAATGGGCACGTATTTCAATACGGGCGAAGGCGGGCTTCATCCGAATTTTCATCAATACTCCAAACGGGCGATCGTTCAGGTGGCATCGGGGCGTTTTGGTGTATCGTCGAGCTATCTCAAGAACAGTGCCGCGGTAGAAATCAAGTGTGGCCAAGGGGCCAAACCCGGAATCGGCGGACATCTGCCCGGCGAGAAAGTGACGGGAGAAATTTCCCGCACACGTATGATCCCCGAAGGTTCCGACGCCATCAGCCCCGCGCCGCAACACGATATTTATAGTATCGAAGACCTGCGTTTGCTGATTTATGCCCTTAAGGAAGCGACGGAATACACCGTGCCGATCTCCGTAAAAATTGCAGCGGTTCACAACGTCGCCGCCATCGCCAGCGGCATTATCCGGGCGGGAGCGGACATCGTGGTGCTTGATGGGTTTCGAGGCGGAACGGGCGCGGCTCCGACCGTAATTCGCGACCATGTGGGTATTCCGGTAGAAGTGGCGATTGCCCAGGTCGATCAGCGTTTGAGAGAGGAAGGCATTCGTCATCAGGGATCGATCATCGCGGCGGGCGGTATTCGAAGTTCCGCCGACGTTGTCAAAGCCATCGCGCTGGGCGCCGACGCCTGCTACGTCGGAACCGCCGCCCTGATTGCGGTGGGCTGCACACTCTGCCAGCAGTGCCATCGCGGTAAATGCGCTTGGGGCATTACGACGAATCGCGCGGATTTACTGCCGCGATTGCCCTCGGACGTCGCGGCGGAACGACTCAAAAATCTGCTTTGTGCCTGGTCGCATGAAATCAAGGAGATGCTCGGATTGATGGGACTTAACTCCATCGAATCGCTCCGAGGAAACCGCCTCAAGCTTCGCGGCGTGGGCATGAACTCGGAAGAACTCAACGTGCTCGGCATCAAGCAGGCGGGTGTTTAACACAGGAGGTTAAAACATTATGAAAGTAGTTTATCCGGTTCCCAATCGATGCATCAATTGTCATTTGTGCGAAGTGGCGTGCATCACCGAACATTCAAAATCAAAGAATCCCATCGGAGCCTATTCGATTGAAGGATTGTGTTTTAACTGGGAATGGACGAAGAAATATGCCGATCCTGCCGAGGCGAAGGCGGCAGCCCGTTCGGTGTCCAGTGCCCGATGCAAAGTATCGATCGACAACGCGAACTTTGCTTCGTCGATGTGCCGGCATTGTGAAATTCCGGACTGCATGTTGGCGTGCAAAAATGGCGCACTTTACAAGGATTCGAGCGGCAGGACACTGGTGGACGAAGAAAAATGCGTCGGCTGCTGGATGTGCGTGATGGCGTGCCGGTTCGGCGTGATTACTCGAAACGTGGAAAGACAGAATGTTCCCGACGTACCGAGCAATGGGATTAATCATCACTGCGATCTTTGCCCGAATCGAAGCACGCCCGCATGCGTGGCGGTCTGTCCGACACAGGCGCTGGTTTATGAAGATCGTTTACGAGAGCATGATGAGATGGAGACACCAAAATGAGATACGTTATTGTGGGAAATTCTTTCGCCGGTATTTTCGCCGCCGAAACCATCCGATCGGTGGATCGGGAAGGCTCGATCACAATTATCGGTGAAGAAGTGAACCGAACTTATACCCGGGCATTGATCCATGAATATCTGGCTGGGGTGATTGAACCGTCGAAAATGTACCTGCGGGCGGAAAATCATTATGACCGGCTTGATATTCATCTCCTGGCGGGAAAGAAAGCGACAGGGCTGAATATCGCAAAACAGACCGTTACCGTCGGCGATGAAACGATCGAATATGATCGGCTGTTTCTGGGCGTGGGCGGAGCGCCGTTTATTCCGCCTGGCCTGGAAGGACTCGACAAACTTCACGGGCAGGTGTTTACATTCACGAAATTTTCCGATGCCCAGGCGTTGGTGGAAAAATGTAGAGAAGCTCAAAACGTTGTGGTGCTCGGCGCGGGACTCATCGGGCTCCAGGCGGCGGAAGCTTTTGCCATGATGGGTAAAAAAGTAACGGTTGTCGAACTGGCGGATTATGTGCTGCCGATGGTTTCCGATCCATTGGCGTCCAGGATGATTCAATCGGAGATGGAACACGAGGGCATAACGTTTTGTTTGTCGGAAAGTATCGATGAACTCGGCGGAAAGCGCGGCAAGCTTTCGGAAGTCAGACTTCGAAGCGGCGAGTCGATTCCCGCAGATATTTTTGTCATCGCGGTGGGCGTTCGTCCGAACGTGGACTGGATCCGGGAAGCGGGCGTGGCTGTGGATCGCGGGGTGCTGATCGATCATCATGCCCGGACCAACGTTGAAACGATTTACGCCGGCGGCGATTGCGCCCAGGGTCCGGAGTTAATCAGCGGGTCGCGCATGGTACTGGCGACGATTCCCATCGCCACGGAGCAAGGTATGGCGGCGGGATACAACATGGCGAGCGTAGCCGTCGAGTACCGCGGCGGAATTCCGTTAAACGCCCTTCAATTCGGTCCGCTGCAGATTATCAGCTATGGCTATGTGAAGGAAAAACCGGGCCAGGAAGTGCTGAGCGTTCTGGATGAAAAAAACCGGATTTATAAAAAACTCGTGCTGGAAGATAACCGGCTTACGGGCGCGCTGTTCCTTCGCTGGATCGACCGTGTGGGATTGTTTCGATATCTGATCGAAGAAAAAATCAACGTCGCTCCGTTCAAGCATCGACTGCTTTCGCCCGACTTCGGGCCGG
This sequence comes from Phycisphaerae bacterium, assembly GCA_012514125.1. GTDB lineage: Bacteria > Planctomycetota > Phycisphaerae > JAAYCJ01 > JAAYCJ01 > JAAZAW01. Next base: position 7,526 of record JAAZAW010000145.1, read on the forward strand.
CGTCGCTGCCCATGTCGATCCGACAGAAACTTTTCGGAACCCGGCAAAGCCGTCTTCAGATTCCACAACCAATGCTTGTCCATGTTTAAAAGGTAAAAGACACGATGGAACGTCAATCATACATACGCAGACCCGAACATTACGGCAAGGACATTTCCGCCTGTGGTGTGATGGGGTTTATCAATCATGACAAAACCTTGACCGACGGTTCGGTGATTCGTCGGGCGATGGCCAATATCCACGATCGCGGCAACGGCTTGGGGGGCGGATTCGCCGCTTATGGAATTTATCCGCAATACGCCGATCTGTACGCGATGCACATCATGTACGACGATAAATCCGACGCGTCGGAAGTCGAGGAGTATCTCAAAGCGAAACTTGAGGTCCACCAGGTCCAGGAAATTCCAATTTTTGAAGTGCCGGCGATTCCCAGCTATCCTTATTTCAAACGATACTTCGTCTCGCCGCCCGCGCATCGATTTCCTCCGGTGACGGACAACGATTATATGGTTTAGGTGGTGATGCACATCAACGTCAATATCCCCCATGCGTTCGTCATCTCCAGCGGCAAGAACATGGGCGTATTCAAGGGCGTGGGCTTTCCGGAAGATATTGCCGATTTTTTCAAGCTCCAGGAATACGAGGGTTATCTCTGGACGGCGCACAATCGCTTTCCGACCAATACACCGGGCTGGTGGGGTGGGGCGCATCCGTTTTCGCTGCTGGACTGGTCGATTGTGCATAACGGCGAAATTTCCAGTTACGGCACCAATCGTCGATATCTGGAGATGTTCGGATATACGTGTACACTTCAAACCGACACCGAAGTCGTAACGTATCTGATCGATCTGCTGGTAAGGCGACATGATCTGAGCTTTGAACAGGCGGCGACGATTTTCGCGCCCCCCTTCTGGAAAGATATCGACCTGATGACACCCGAAGAGCAAAACCGATATACGCAACTGCGGATGATTTACGGTTCGGCGGCGCTCAATGGTCCGTTCGCATTTTTGGTCGGATATGCCGACGGGTTGATCGGCCTGAACGATCGTGTCAAACTTCGCCCTCTGATCGTCGCGACGAAAGGCCAGACGACTTATATGGCATCGGAAGAAGCGTCCGTTCGCGAAATTTGCCCGGAGCTTGATCGCGTCTGGGCGCCGCGAGCGGGTCGTCCGGTGATTGCGCGATTGAACGAAAAACCTGTAGCTATGTGCGTGGAATAAGTGAATCATAGCGATATGAAATTGAATAATGGAGCGGTAAAACATGCCAACAACAATCGATGCCCAGGGAATTTATTATGCTCAGGTCAATGAGCAGATTCGTGATCTGGTCCGCCGGGGTGAAAACGAGATTACCCTCACCAACGTCACTGGCCAGCGATATATCGGCGGTGGAATTCAAAGCCCCGATCTTAAGATTACGGTGCGAGGTGTCGCCGGTGAAGACCTGGCGGCGTTTATGGAAGGTCCGACCATCGAGGTGATGAACAATGCGCAGGACGGTGTGGGAAACACCATGAATGACGGTAAGATTGTCATTCATGGTCTGGCGGGCGATGTGGTCGGCTATGGGATGCGTGGCGGGAAAATTTTTATTCGCGACGACGTCGGCTATCGCGTGGGCATCCATATGAAAGGGTTCAAGGACAAACAACCCGTTCTTGTCGTCGGCGGATGTGCGGGCGATTTCTTCGGAGAATACCAGGCGGGCGGATGTCTGGTGCTGCTGGGATTGACGAACTCACGTAAATTCAGCGTTGTGGGCGATTATTGCGGAACCGGCATGCACGGCGGCGTGATGTACATTCGGGGTGGTTTCAAGGAAAACTATCTGGGCAGAGAAGTCAAACATTTTGACCTGACCAACGCGGATATCGCAAAGTTGAAACCGATATTGGAAGAATTTGCCTGCATATTCGGCATTACGGAAGATATTTACGATTTTCATCGATATCGTAAAATTATTCCGGTCAGCACCCGGCCTTACGGGCAACTTTATGCGTATTAACCGGATAAAATAAATCTTTTGGACAAGTGACATGAACGATGAACTTGCTTGACAATATTTTGGCGATTTTGATAAGATGATTTCAACAGACCACATCGGCGATTAAACAACATATAAAACCGGAGTATGCGATGGGAACGAAACGACTTGAAGAAATCGACAAAAATTTTGTGCCGGCGACGATCGGCGAACGAAAATTGATCTTTCTGGACATTCGCAACAAACCTTTCGAAATTTCGGGGCTGGGGTGGTTTGATGAGGAACGCGAATATTGCCGGCTTCCCGTGAATCGACTTTCGGAAACCAACGAAGGCGTTCAAGCCCTGGCTTGGCATACCGCGGGGGCGGTGTTGCGATTTCGAAGCAATTCCCGATTGCTGGCGATTCGATATGAACTTCGAAATCCGGACGATATGCCTCACATGCCTCGAACCGGCGTCAGTGGATTCGATCTGTATCGGGGAGTGGGCAAATCCAAAGTCTTTGTCAAAACGACGATTCCTGAAGCACGCAAAACCGACATCGAAGCCCTGCTGGTGGAAAACGCGGACGGCGAAATGACCGAATGGACCTTGAATTTCCCTTTATACAACGGCGTGAAAAAAGTTCAGATCGGCATGGACCCGGAAAGTCGGATCGAACCTCCGACCCCCTATGCCGTCCAAACGCCGATCGGATTTTATGGTTCATCGATTACACAGGGCGGCTGTGCCAGCAGACCCGGAAACGCCTATACGCATATCATGACGCGATGGCTGGATGCGAATATGCTGAATTTCGGTTTCAGCGGAAGCGCCAGGGCCGAACCGGTGATGGCGGAAATGATGTGCTCACGCGATATGAGCGTTTTCGTCTATGATTACGATCACAACGCCCCTACCACCGAATATCTTCGTGAGACTCATGAAACTTTTTACAAGTTGATCCGTCAATATCGACCGGAACTGCCCATTGTCATGGTGGCCAGACCCAATTTCGACAAGAACGATCCGGTATGTTGTGAGCGGCGGGACATCGTGCGAAAAACCTATGACAATGCCGTTGCCAACGGCGATAAACGTGTCTATTACGTCGAAAATGAAACGCTATTCGGAATGCGTGATCGTGATGCCTGCACCGTCGATGGCTGTCATCCCAACGATCTGGGATTCATGCGAATGGCGGAGGGCATTTATCCGGCGGTTCGTCAGGCACTGATCGATAGCGTTCCCTGAGTGTGTCGAAGGATCAAAGTGGAAATAGGATAACGCCCCGTAGAAAACTTATCGCCGGGCGTATTGGTTGCCGGGCAGGGATTTGACCAGGCCTTTGATCTGAAGCGTTGTTATCGCGGCGGAAGCGTGGTTGGGTGTTAGACGACACATGGCAATGATCGTGTCGATATCGTTGGCGCCGTGAGCCAGGAAATCCCAGATATGTTTTTCAGGCTCGGAGAGCGATGCGGCAAGAAGATCGCTGAGCGAATCGCCAGGTGAAACGTGTGTGGCGATTTGCGGTGGAGCATCAAACGGGAGTGTATTTTGAGTCTTGGTTTCATTGTGCGGGGCAGTTGTTTTTTTCGACGCGAGGGGTTTTAA
>JAAZAW010000146.1 GCA_012514125.1 Phycisphaerae bacterium
CCGGCAATGTGATTTCCAGCCCGGGTTCTTGGAAGTTTATTTACCAATTGAATGATCTTTGTGCAATATGCGAGCAACCGTTCCGATAGGTCATATTTCGACGTTTCCATTGCTTCCTCCTCATTTGTTCAACGTTGGACGTTCAATGTTGAATGTTCGACATTCATTTCTTTTTCTCTTTGAGCAAGGTTTCGAGTTGCCGGATTTCTTCTTTCGACAGCGATTCGTTCCTGATCAAAAACTGCATCATCGGCGTCATCGCTCCATCGAAGGCCCGCTTTAGTGTCCGAAGGACCTCGCCTTTTTGGGCTTCGTTTACGGTGATGGCCGATCGGTGGAGAATCAGGTTCCGGAGTTTCTCCGTCGTGAGAAGCCCCTTGTCCACCATACGGTCCATCATCGTCTTGACGGTGCTGTAGGACCATTTGCGATCTGCCGCCAGCGACTCGGTCACATCCGGGGCCGTGCAGGGTTCGAGTTTCCAGATCGTTCGGATAATCGCCCATTCCGCTTCGGTAAGTTCCACCCCCTCGAACGACTTTTTGACATTCTTCTTCGATCCAACCATAAAACACCTCCGTATTTACACCCCTAGATAACACTCTACATTTGTAGATATTGCAAGCAAAAAAATTAATGATTTTATTAAAAAGAAATGAAGTCCGGCCCTGAGTTTGTGGTCCCTGAGCCTGTCGAATGGGCCGAAGGAAGGCACGGATGCCCAAATAATCTTTCTAAACCCTTCGACAAGCTCAGGACCTGAAATTTCTTATTTCTTCTCTTCCGCAATCGCCTGACCGATCGCTTCGTCGATCACGCTCACGCCTTCGAGCATCGCCGCTTCGGTAATGCACAACGGCGGACAGATCTTCAGCGTCGCGCCGCCGAACCCGACAGGAGCAAAGAAGAGCACGCCCTTCTCGATACAGATGCGAACGATATTCCACGCCAGATCCGCGTCCGGGGTCTCCGAACCCGCCTTGACCATCTGAACGCCCGCCACAAGTCCCCTGCCGTGAACGCAGCCGACTCGGGTCGGATATTTATCTTTCAACTTGCTCAATGCCGTTTGCATCACCGCGCCGACTTTGGCACAATTATCGACAAGCTTTTCTTCCAGAATCACTTCCACGTTCGCCAGTGCCGCCGCACAGCAGACCGGATTTCCGGTGTGCGTACTGGTCATCGAGCCCGGCCCATACTGGTTCATCAAATCGGCCTTGCCGATCACCGCGGAAATGGGCAGCGAACTTGAAATGCCCTTGCCGCAACTGAAGAGGTCCGGTGTCACACCGTAATACTCAAAACCCCAGAACGTTCCGCATCGGCCAAAGCCGGCCTGGACTTCATCGAAGACCATCACGGCGTTGTACTTATCGCACCACTGACGCAGTTTCTGGAAATATTCCGGCGGTCCGAAATCGGCTCCGCCACCCTGATAGGTCTCCATGATCACACCCGCGACGTTGTCCGGATCGACATTATTGGCCGCCAGCGTTTTTTCAAACAGATCAAAACTCGTATCCTTGGTCCGGAATCCATCCGGGAAGGGAACCTGAACAAAACCCGGGTCAAGATTCTGAATCCAGGTCTTCAGATCGGGAATACCACCCGCCTGCTGCGAACCGAGTGTCCTGCCGTGGAAGGCCCGATCGAAGGAAACGATAATATTTTTCTTCGGCCCGCCCACCTTGACGCCGTGGGTTCGGCAAAGTTTGATGATACATTCCACCGCTTCCGAGCCGGTCGAAAGCAAAAAGCATTTATCAAATCCCTTCGGGGCCACTTCGACCAGTTTCTTCACCAGTTTGGCCCGTGATTCGTTCGGAAAACAATAGGTCGTCAAAAGAGGCGACTGGGCCTGGCGGACAATCGCGTCGACGATTTTCTTGTGCCCATGGCCCGCATTGGTAATAAGCACGCCCGAACTAAAGTCCAGCCACTGATTGCCCCATTTGTCCGAGACCGTAAACCCCTGGGCCTTATCCCACACAATGGGCGGCTGACCTTCCATACACGCCGGTTCATACGTTCGAAGTTCCTTAAGAATCGGCAATGCTTCAGGAACGGGGATATCGGTCACAATCCGCCGAAAATTCGTTTGAACTTTGGCAACCTTGCGAGGCTCCAGAGGGTAAACCTTGGCCATTTTCATCACTCCTGCTAAAAAAATATCCTAAAAAAATAACAACCGCCCGGCTTGTTTTGCCGAGCATATAATAATAGTATTTCGTTTCCCAATCGGACGAAAGAGTTCATCATAGAATACGGGTCCAATTGGTTAGAATATCTGTATATAAAGGATTTCACACTTTTAACTTGCTTTTCAAAGGCTTGGAATAGTAACTTTACGTAATTATAGGTATCCAATTTCTAATAAGTTCCGATTTTCCGGAACAGTATTGAAGGAGTCGAGTTTATGGCGACGAGCGTAACCAGGTTTTTCCGAAAATATAACAAACGTCTTCTTGCGATCTTCGGCGTGGGGTTGATGATCGTCTTCCTGCTGCCCTCAACGATCAATCAGATGTCACGCAGAAACCCCGCCGATGAAGTCATCGGCCAGGCCTTCGGTGAAAAGGTCCGGGGCGTCGATCTTCAGGTCATCGACATGGAAACCGCTTTGCTTGACGGCCTTAATCGAATTTTTATGGGAAGTAACCCCGATCAACAGCAGCAGGTCCCCTTCAACTGGCAGGGCTTTGTGCGATTCTCCAAACAACCCGAACTTGACTACTACCTGCTGATTCGCGAAGCTCACGACATGGGCATCACCGTTTCACTCGCACAGGCCGATACCATGCTCAGGGAGACCCAAATCCCCGATTCCATCATTAACGCCATGATCCAACAGCAAAATGTCCCGCTCAACAATCTTCGACAGTCCCTGGCCAATTACATGAGCGTCGTCAATATGCTCCAGGTGGTTTCGTCCACGACCAAAGTTTCCGACATGGAAATGCAGAATATCTTCAAACTCATCAGCGACACCATGACCGCCAACATCCTGCCTTTCGCCGCGGAAAACTTTGTCGATCAGGTCCCCGAACCCAACGACCAGGAACTTGCGGAATATTTTAAAGCCAATCAGGAAAAATTCCGTTATCCGGATCGCGTCCAGGTCGAATATATCGAAGCCGACGTCAATCAAATCAAGCAGCAGGTTCAAATTGATCCCAGCCGTGCCCAGCAATATATCAAAAACAACCCGTCGGAATTCATGACCACCACCCAGCCGACCACCCAACCGGGCGAAAAATCGCCCGCCACCGCGACCGCCCCTGTTCAGGTCCCCATGGACCCCAAACAGGCACTGGCACGGGCAACGGACAAGCTGAAAACAGACAAAGCACGTCAGCTCGCCGGCAATGCCCTCAATGAAGCGCTCGATGCCTCCAGAAAATTCTGGAACAACGCCAAACTCGACGATAAAGGCATCTATCAGAAACCCCAAACCGTTTCCGATTACCAGAAAATCGTCGATGAAATCTCCGCGAAAAATCAGATCAAACTGAACTATCATCGTACAGCCCTGATTTCAAAGGAACAGACCCGGACCACTCCCGGCATCGGTTCCGCGATGATCCTCGAACAGCGCCGCCCCCTGTTCTTCGGCGAATATGCCTTCCGCGTCATTCCCCTGATGGAAGCACCGAAAGACAAATATTCCCACGACACCCGTTTCCTCGTGCCCTTCCAGGATTCCGACCCCTTGCGTGTCCAGATGAGCTATTACGATGACAACGTGAAGGGATTCTATTTCTTCCGCGTGATCCAGGTGGATCCAAGCCATCTGCCCGCCACGATCGATGAAGTCAAAGCCGAGGTCGTCCAAGCCTGGAAACTCGAGCAAGCCTACAAACTCGCTCAAACCCAGGCGCAAAAGACATTGGCCCTGGCCAATAAGCAGAAACTCGATGAATTAGCCAAATCCGACAAAGACGCCGAGTTTAAAAAGCTCCTCGAACAACTCAAAATCAACGCGATCGAACCTCAAACCTTCGCGCGCAGGAGTTTCGGATACGGCGCACAATTGTCCGCTCCCATGATCCGGACGGTCACGGGCGACACCGAAAATTTTGCGGACACCGCGTTTGACAAACTCTGGAATCAGCCGACCACCGCCCCCAGCGGCGAGTTCACAAGCATTGTGATTCCGGACGATGCCGGCCAAACCGCCTATGTCGTTCAATTGGTCGACAAAACACCGACCACCATTGAAAAATACAACGATATCAAGCAAAGTCTCCAGCAATATCTCAATCAGTCCCGACAGCAGGAATTTCTGCAGAACTGGCTCATGCCGGAAAATCTTCACAAACGGGCGAATTTCCAGAGTAAGCTTCGCCAGGATGAAGAACAGATTTAGCCTGAAAAATAAAGGTAAAAACACGTCAACACCGAAAGGTGGGTCTTTCATGGCCCACCTTTTTTATTGATTACATTTCATCGCAAACTCAGGGATTATACGCTTTTGATTTAGTCGTGTCGTAGCATTACAAATATCAAAATTTCGGTCGCCCAGGAAAGTCGAAGCGACAGGGTGGAAGCAAGCAAAAAGACCCTTCGACAGGCTCAGGGTCCGAAACTACGATACGTTTAAATCAAAGGCGTATTATAAGCTCAGCGACCAGCAATTATTAGTTAGTTTAATTATAATCACTGTTGTGCCATTTTCGGAGTTCAGTAGCGTCATTACTGACTTCCGCCAGGGTCTCGCGGACCTCAGGGAGTCCGCTGCGGACCTCCGCGATGGCCTCGCGGACCTCCGGCGCAGGATCGAAGAACTCTACTTAAAATAGACACGATTCAATCAAAAGCATTGGATCTCTTCAAAAAACGCGGTCTTGAACTTTATGCGAAACCCGATACAATAGGGGCATATTCATCACCATGCGGGGCGACTCAAAATCGAAACGAAAAAGGGTTTTAAAATGAAAAAACCAATTATTTCTATTGGGGTTGTATTATTATTACTTTTCTCATTTGTTTCCCTCAGCCGAGGGAAGGAGGGACCCATGACGACCACGCAGGAAAAAATGACGACCTATACCGCCAAAGATTACTCACATCTCCTTGGCCTTGAAGGTATCAGCGACACGATGCTCAAAAATCATTTCAAACTCTATCAAGGCTACGTCACCAACACCAACGAGATCATCGAAAAATTACATGCCATGTCACCCGAAGGCAAACCGCCCATTGAATATACGGAATTAAGCCGACGATTCGGGTTTGAATTCAGCGGAATGCGGCTTCACGAATATTATTTCGACAATCTGATTAAAGGCGGAAAACCTCTCGAGCCATCCGCCCCACTGGCCAAGAAGATCGATCAGCTCTTCGGTGATTTCGAAACGTGGAAAAAACATTTTATCGCGACCGGAAGCATTCGGGGTGTCGGCTGGGTGATCATGTACTATGACATCCAAAACGACAATCTCTTCAACGTCTGGATCGAAGAACACCACGTCAACAATCTCCCGGGCTGTACTCCGATTTTGGTGATGGATGTATGGGAACACGCCTTCATGACCGATTATCAGCTCGACCGTGCAGGCTATATCAAAGCCTTCATGCAGAACCTCAACTGGGAAAAAGTCAACGACCGTTTTGTCAACGTAACAAGACCCTAGCGATAAACCGACACGAGGAACATGGGAGCAGGAAAAACCGGGGAAAGAATGTCTGCATTACGCAATATCATAGCTTTTGATAGAATCGTGTCGTAGTTTCAAACCCTGAATTTGCGGGATATGAGTTTGTCAAAGGGTCTTCTACTTGCTTGCGGGATTCGCTTCGACAAGCTCAGCGACCGAAATTTCGATATTTAATGCTATGACACGATTAGATCAAAAGCGAATAACATTCAATTTTTGGGAAAATAAAAAATATCAAAAAATCGTAAGTTATTTATCTGAACGAAGATAAGAATGAAAAATAATTTCATTTTTGCCGATTTGATCTGGGCAGGAACTTTGAAGGATGCAAACCGACGGCTATTTTCATGAGTTTGCATCTAATTGCATGTATTTTTCATGTCGGACCCCGGATATTCGAGAGATAACAGGGATGCCATAGAAATCTCTATAGAGACCCCTATGATTTAGGGTGAAATGGGATGATGAAAATTCGTCGCAATTTTTCTGCAATTTGCGCCAGATTTTGCAAATCCGACAGTGGTAATGTTATATGTTAAGTGAAAATATTTAAAAAGGGAGTTTTTTCATTTCGGAAATTTCTCGGAAATTTCGCCCGGACACCCCAAAAAGCGAAAAAGTCGATCGACAAATTGAATAAGTCGATCGACAAAACGGAAAAGACGATCGACAAA
>JAAZAW010000147.1 GCA_012514125.1 Phycisphaerae bacterium
AAGATTCAAGTGCTTCGACGTTTGACCAATAAAAAACGACCTATTCGTGAACTCATCGAACAAGTCAAATCAGGGGCTTCAACGTCAGCCTCTGAGGTAGAACCTAAAAAGAAGTTTTTTTGGAGGAGATAAGCATAATGAGCGAGGAGTTTAAAAACCAAACATCGTCAATGGACGTCGATAACATCCCTGCCGCCGAGGGCATTGCTCAGGTTGAAAATATGGGCAGGGAAGTCCTGACTTCGATCCAATCACTGCGCGAATTGTTCCAAGCCCGAGCCGAAGCCCTTGACGGCTGCCGAAAATCACTCGAAGAACAATACGCCCAGTTCGAACTCCAGCGCGAAAATTTCACCCAGGAACAGACAGAGCTTTGTCAGGTCTACGAGGAGCGTGAAAATCAGTTAAAGGAACGCGAAGCTCGTTGCGGAGAAATCGAAGAAAAAAACCTCCAGGCCGAACAGACCCACCAGACTCAAATTCAGGAAATCGAGGATAAAAAACAGGAACTCCAAACCCAAATCCAGGAATTTGAAGCGATCAAAATTCAGGTAGAAACCCAACAGACCTCCTTCGATCAACAGCAGGCTGAACTAGAATCCGCCCGACGTGAAATTTCCGAAAAATCATCCAATCTCGATCGGATTTGCCAGGAACTCGACGAGCGGGAATCGACAATTACTTCGCTTGAAACCGAGTTTAAACACCGGCAAAATAAACTCGAACAGGAACACGAAGCCCTGGCTGTTGCACGAAGCGATCTGCAACAAAAACAGGAAGAACTCGACAGGCGGGAATCTGAAATCAAGAACATCACTTCGATGCTCGAACAAAAACGTCTGGAACTCGAAACCCGCGAATCCGCACTGGCGACAATGCAGCAGGAATGGGATTCCAAAGTTAAAGAATTTACTCTCGCCCGTGAAAGTCTGGCATCGCTGCAAAACGAATTATCCCGCGAAATCACTCAGATCGCCGACCAGAATGACAATTGGCTTAACAACCTGAGCAAGGGACAAAATCCGCAAACGAATAATCCTGCGATGGAAAAATTCCAGAAATTATGCCGCGATGCCCGTCGTCGGGCGATCGGCGCCGATCCGAATATGCAGTAACGATCTGACGGGAAGGAACAGTTATCATGGTGCTGAGTCTTTTTTCAAAAAAAAAGAACGATCAAAAATCAACCGCTAATAAAAGTTCGTATGAGCCGGCGGAAGGTTTGACTCTTGAAAGCGATCCGCTCAGGCAGTGCGTCCAGCTCGAACGTTATGGACTGGTCATCGCCCATCGCGACCACTGGAAAAACCATCCGCAAAGCGATCTCATTTTTCAATCGGTCCTCGAAAAACTCGATGAAAGTTTCGCACTCGTGCCTCAAGGCTACGTCTCGATGCCTCAAACGGTAAACGATTGTCCGGGCTGTCCGGAAATCGATGTTGAAACGCAGGAGTTTCTTTTGGCAAAGTACCCCGTCACCAACGCCCAGTTCCAGAAATTCGTCGATGCGGGGGGGTATGCGGACCTGGACCTTTGGCCCCAGGACGTCTGGCCTCACCTGATCGACTTCAAGGACCTCAGCGAATGTCCCGCTCCAAGATTCTGGCAACGAGGCCGGCATAATAAACGCCTCGCCAATCACCCGGTCGTCGGCATTTGCTTTTTCGAAGCCCAAGCCTATGCCCGATGGGCCGGACTGCGATTGCCCACCGAAGCAGAATGGCAAATGGCGGCAAGCTGGCGAATTCGAAGCTCAGCACAAATTCTGAGACGATATCCCTGGGGCGATGCCTTGGACACCACACGATGCAACATCTGGGCCACCGGCCTGGGGCATACCGTTCCCGTCTACGAATTTGAAAGCGGTTCCGCCCCCAATGGTGTTCTTCAACTTGTCGGCAATGTCTGGGAATGGACCGATTCGGACTTTTGCGTCACTGATAAAGAAGAACGACCGGTCGTCGGCGATATGCCCATGAAATCCATCCGCGGCGGAGCCTTCGACACTTATTTCCCCAACCAGGCCACCAGTTTTTTCAGAACAGGCCTGGCGTGTCTTTTCCGTATGCACAATGTCGGATTCCGCTGCGCGATGGATATCGATCATCAGAATTCATCCGCCCAAAAAACGAACTAAGGAGGTCCAGGTGTCAAGTTATCATCATTCAACAACTCTGGAAACAATGCCCTGCCTGATCTGCGAGATGGAAAACCCCATCAACGCAAGTATTTGCAGCGAATGCTCTGCGCCCATGTCCATCGTTCATGATTCGCTCGCTCTGGGCCGAAAACCCCAGATTATCAGCGTCATCGGTGAAAGCAACGTCGGCAAAACCATCTATCTTGGCTTCCTGCTCGACATGCTCGCCCAGCGTGCCGGCGACTACGAAGCCATCCCCAAAGGCGCCTATTCCATCGACCTTCAGCAAACCGTCATCAGTCACATGGCCAATCGAATATTTCCCCCAAAAACACCCATGGAAGCCAATCAGTGGTACTGGGCCTATTATCAAGTTGCGAGACGCGGGGCCCCAAATAAATGGGTCGATCTCATCATGCCCGACATGGCGGGCGAATCTCTCGCCGCTGAAATCGCCAATCCGGAAACCTTCAGTGTGATCAGAAATCTCGTCGGAAAATCTTCCGGACTGCTCATGCTCATCGATGCCGCCCTTGCCGCCAACGGCTCATCTCGCCCGGACTTCTTCGCCATGAAACTCATGAGCTATATCGACTCGGTTCGCTCCGATCGCCATGAAGAACGGATCAAAACTCCCACCGCGGTTGTTTTATGTAAATCAGACTACTGCCCGGAGTGTTTCAACGATCCCCGCACCTTCGTCAAAGCCAACTTGAACCGCCTGTGGAACCTCTGCGAAAGCCGATTTGAAAACGTCGAGTTTTTCGCGTGCTCCGTCGTCGGCTCTCTCGGCTTTGCCACGCGTGAAACTGAAAATTACGTCATTCCCATTCCGCTTCATACCGCGCTGCAGGGAATACTCGAACCCTTCGATTGGGTTTTAAATCAACTTCAGGGATCAGGAAAAACCAGATGATTGAATCTGTGCTCTCAGCCGATCAGGTCATCTTTACATCGATCCCGTCGTTTATGGGCGAAGGGTACCGCATCGTCGCAGCCACCGGGTCCGTTGGCCCGAAGGAACGCATGGAAATCACCCAGCGATGCCCCTCGCATAACGCTCTGTCCAATCCATCGCCCGACGCCACCGCGATACTGAGCTTTCCACTGACCACAGGACGTTTCTGTATCGGCTATTCCTGTTATGCCGGGACCGAACATACCGCCCGTGGCGGCCGGCGCGTCTACACCCGCCTGGCGATTCTCGATAAGGAAACATTCAGAAAATTCGATTTCAACCCCCTGCCGATACACGCCATTCTCGCTGGTGTCGTCGGTCCCACGCCGTCGTTGAATATCCCGAACCGCCTCGATCCGTTGATTCTTTCACCGCAGGCATGCTCCTCGCCTCTGATTCGGATGTCCTCTTCCGCTCAGACCATCGGAACCTTCATCAAACTCGTTCTCGAATCGCGCCAGATCGTCGCCGCAGGTTATCCCGATCCGGAAACGATTCTGAACTGGACCATCACCCTCGTGACCTTTGAGTTTCGCGCGAAACTCTCCGTGAGTATCGGGTTGAACTATGTCCCCGCAAGAAAACTTCAACTTACGTTCCTCGATCACGATGACGGCCAAACCAAACGCCTTGTCCGAGGGCGAAATATCGATTGGCTCGAACCCGCCGCAACGATGACGAACCTTACATCCGCCTTCGATCCCTGGATCACATTTATAGAAAATTCCCTGAACGCAGGCCAATACAATCAATTGCAAAAACTAAACACACTGCTGGATATCGACCCATGTCCGGAAAACCTGAAGAATCTCGCCGATCAGTGCATCAAACTCGACTCCTCCGACGAAACAGGTTCCGCAAACAAACCGGCGACGATCATTTGCTGAGAAATTCTTTTATCTTGCCGGCGACATATCCAATCTGATCGTCGGTCAATTCCGCATAAATCGGCAAAGCCAGGGTTTCACCGGCGGCTTTTTCACTTTCAGGAAAATCGCCCTTCTTGTAGCCCAACGAGGCGAAACATTCCTGTTCGTGCATGCTCACCGGATAATAAATTTCGGTCCCGATGTTGTTTTCCTTCAAAAACGCCATTAGCTCATTACGCTTTGGCCCCACGCGAATCACATATTGATTAAAAATCGAGACATTCTCCTGCCGAACCTTCGGGGTTACCACTTTGTCGAAACCTTCAAACAAGCGGTTGTAAAGTTTCGCGTTCTGCCGGCGCTTTTCCGACCAGCCTTCGAGATAGTTGAGTTTGACCAAAAGGCCTGCCGCCTGGAGTGTATCGAGACGGAAATTGCCGCCGACAAATTTATGATAATACTTCGTCTGGCTTCCGTGCATCCGGAAAAACGCGAGTTTTTCCGCCAAAGCTTCGTCGTTGGTCAGAATCATCCCGCCGTCGCCCAAACCGCCAAGATTTTTCGAAGGGAAAAAACTCAAACATCCCGCCGTCCCCATCGAGCCGGCCGTCTTACCCTTGTACTTAGCCCCGATCGCCTGGGCGGCGTCTTCGATAACATAAAGATGATGTCGCTTGGCAATATCCAGAATCGGGTCCATATCCGCGCACTGGCCATAGAGGTGAACCGGAATAATTGCTTTGGTCTTCTCCGTGACGGCCCTTTCAATTTGAGCGGGGTTGATATTAAATGTTTCCGGATCGATATCGACAAACACCGGCTTGGCCCCGACTCTCCAGATACTTCCCGCCGTCGCGAAAAAAGTATACGGCGTGGTAACGACTTCATCGCCCGGGCCGATCCCCAGCGTCATCAGGGCACACACCAGCGCATCGGTTCCGCTCGAAACACCGACACCTTTTTTGCTACCGCTGTAAGCAGCTACCGCCTCTTCAAGTTGTTTCACTTCCTGACCATTGATAAAATATTGACTTTCCAGAACCTGATCGACGGCGGCGCGAATTTCTTCGCGAATGGTTTTATATTGCGCCTTCAAATCCAACAATGGAACCCGTATAGCCTCTGTCATATCTAAAAATCTCCTGAAATATTTATCCGCAACGACCGTCGATTTTAGGGCTGCCGAACGGCATTGTAAACAAGAAAATCCGGCGATGAACCTGTTTATACCGGATGGGAAATATCAGACATAATCCTGGAAATAACCTGACAACTCAGGCGAGTCGAGGCAACGTCGTGGACACGGAGAAGGTGAACGTGATGCGAGGCGAGAAACGCGCTGACAGCCAGCGTCGGTAAATCGCGAGATTCCATGGGCTGATTTGAAATTTTCCCAATAAACCCTTTCCGACTGTGCCCCACAAGAACAGGACAGTTTAGATCGTAAAAATCTTCGATATGAGCCAAAAGCTTAAGATTATCTTCCAGACGCTTGCCAAAGCCGATACCCACGTCGAGAATGATCTTACCCCGATCGATACCCCGACAAACGGCATACTCAAGCCGCTCCTTTAAAAACGTTTTTACCTCGGAGACAACATCGTCATAATATGGAGCCTGCTGCATGGTTTTGGGAACGCCGAGCATGTGCATCAGAATCACGGGAACTTTTTTTTCCGCTGCCAGTGAAACCATCGACGGATCGAATCGCAGGGCACTGATATCATTGATGATCGACGCGCCGGCATCGAGGGCGGCGCGAGCGACCTGGGCAAAGGTGGTGTCGATGCTGATGGGAATCCTGATTTGCCGGGCGAGAGATTCTATCACCGGAACAACACGGCGGATCTGCACATCGGGCGAAATACTTTCGGACCCCGGCCGGGTGGATTCACCACCGATATCCAGGATATCCGCGCCCGCGTTCGCCATCTCCAAACCATGCACGATCGCCTGATCCATATCAAAGAATTTTCCGCCGTCGCTGAATGAATCGGGAGTAATGTTGAGAATTCCCATCACGAGAGTTCGGCTTGAAAAGTCCAGATCGTATTGCCCGAAGGTCATGTTCCCTGAGAATCGCATCACTGTTTTTTCCTCACGTGCATCGTCATTATTATTTTACATTCTCAGAAACCAGCGTGCCACGTTCTGGGCCGAATCGAGTCGCTGGAGCGTTTTCGCCCCGGCGATCATCCTGAGCCGGCAGGCTTCATCAAAAAGCACCTTTTCGAGCGCGGACCGAAGTTCTCCGGTGGTTTTCGGGCCAGCCACCTTGTCGTCTTCGATCATGATCGATCCACCGGCCTGGACGACAACATTTGCGTTTCTGGCTTGATGATTGTCCTTATGATAAGGATAAGGCAGCAGAATTGACGCGATACCCACCGCGGTAAGTTCCGCCAGTGTGATCGCCCCTGCGCGGCAAATAGCCAGGTCCGCCGGCGACCAGGCCAGGTCCATCTGATCGGTATAGGCCAGTATTTTGACCGTCAATTTTTCCATGGACCGATAGCTCTCGCTGATGCGATTGAAATCGGCGGCCCCCGTAATGTGCAGCACCTGCCAACAACCAGCAAGTTGCGAATCCAGATCGCGCAAAACGTTAACAACCGCATTATTCAAACTGCGAGCGCCGGTCGAGCCGCCCATGATCACAAGCGTTTTGAGTTCAGGATCGAGTGCGAATTTTTCGACGGCGCGCTTTCGGACCTCCGCTCGGGCGGCTCCGGCCAGATCGAGAATGTTTTGACGAAGCGGCACCCCGATAACACGGACCGGACGATTGAAATATGGTTCCGTGCCCTGCCACTGAACGAAAATTTCGTCGGAATATTTGCTGAGCCACTGGTTGGCTTTTCCCGGGACAAAATCGGGATTCAAAAACGCCGTTTTGAGTCCGAGTTTCGCGCCGACCTGCAACGCGGCTGAAGAGCCGAATCCGCCAAGCCCCAGCACACCGACAATCTGATTTTCGCGGATCCAGTTTTTGATGAGTTTTTGAGTTTTAACCATGCCGGTGACGAATTTAAACAACATCGTCGGACGAATACCAAAAGGCTGAATCGGTTGAATGATTTTCCGGCCCGGCCAGCACTCGAGAACGGTCTGATCGAGCGGTCGAGAAGTACAGGCGAAATCAAAACGCGATGATGAATCGAGTTGTTGTGCCGCCTCAGCGACCGCCAGTCCGGGAGTAATATGTCCGCCGGTACCGCCGCCGGCGAGTAAAATATTTGCCATTCCATTTCACCTTACAACACAGAGCAAAGTTCAGATAACTTATGAATCCTTCAATAAATTCCATTGCGAATATTTGTTGACGCTACAGACGATCCCGATAGCCATTCCCGCGAAAATGAGCCCGCTTCCGCCCGCGGAAACGAAAGGCAACGCGATACCTTTCGTTGGAACCGATACGGTGGCCACCGCGATGTTAATTGTCGCCTGCATGGCGATAACGCCCATCAAACCGAAAACCAGCAATTTTCCAAAATCGTCTTTGACATGCCGAAAGATCAGCCATCCGACAATGACAAAAACCATGAATATGCCTAAAACCGCCATTCCGCCAACCGAACCTAACTCTTCGCAAATAATGGAAAAAATAAAGTCGGTGGTATCTTCAGGCAAATAACCGTATTTTTGTGTGCCCTCACCGAGTCCCATCCCCCACCATCCGCCGCCCGCGATGGCGAGAAGCGATTGAATGGCGTGATAACCCGATCCCTGCGGATCCGCTTCAGGATTTAAAAACGAAGTAATACGCTGAACGCGATAACCTTCGGATAAAATCAGATACACAAACATGAGAATCGCCGGAACAGCCGGCAAGATCAGATACCACAGTTGAATCCCCCCCGCCACCAACAACAGCCCACTGACCGCCGCGATAACAGCGGCGGTACCAAGGTCTTCTTTGCCGACAATCCCGCAAATCAAACCAACAACCAGCGATAAGGGAAGCAGCCCGCGCAAAAATTCTTTCCGTGGAAATTCAGACTGACTTAATTTCCCCGCCAGATAAATCATCAGAGCGATCTTCGCAAATTCCGAAGGTTGAAACGTAAACGAGCCAAATTTAATCCATCGCCGGGCACCGTTGATTTCCATACCAATGCCCGGAATATAGGCCCCAATAAGCAAAATCACCGAAAGCAGCAACATCCAAAAACCGACTGACCCTAACGTCGTCTCACCGGGTCTGAACCAATCGTAATTAATCCACGAAAAAATGATGATCATCAACAGACTGATCCCGACGAAAACAAGTTGCTTACCCGCCGGCGTCGTGAAAAAAGCTTCGTGAAGCGGGGGACGATCGACACGACCCTGGGCGGAATAAATCATCACTAATCCAAGCCCCATCAACGCCAGAACAAGCCCCTGGAGCATAAGGGCATAGCCCTGGTAACGAAAGAACCCCAGCATCAGGTCATTGTGTTTTATCGTTTGTTCTTCATTCATATTCAACTTACTCACCCTGTCGATGGTTATCGTCTACCTTAACTTTATCGAGATAATGGCCAGAACCGCGAAGATCATCGCGAGAAGCCAGAACCGAATGACAACTTTTGTCTCAGGCCAGCCCTTGAGATGAAAATGATGATGAATCGGCGACATGCGAAAGAGCCTCTTGCCCCCGGTCATTTTAAAATAACCCACCTGCAAAATAACGCTCATCGCTTCAATCACAAAAATACCGCCGACAATAAATAAAATCAGTTCCTGCCGGATGACAATGGTAACAAAACCGATAAAACCTCCCATCGCCAACGACCCCGTGTCGCCCATGAAAACTTCCGCCGGATGCGCATTGTACCAAAGGAACCCCATGCACGAACCCACCAACGCCCCGCACATGACCGCGAGTTCATCGGCATTCTCAATATAAGGCACCAGCAAATATTCCGCCCATTTGAGGTCGCCGGCCACACACGACAAAACCATAAAAACAAAACCCACCAGCGTCATGCACCCACCCGCCAGACCGTCCATGCCGTCGGTCAGATTCACCGCGTTGCTCGTTCCGGTAATCACCAGCACCGCAATGACCGCAAAGGCCCAGAACGGCAGAGTCAGACCCTGTTTGAAAAATGGCAGCGTCAAATGATTGAACGGCCCGATAATGTCCGTCGACCCGAAATTGGTCCGCCCATGTTCAAAAATATAATACCCCAGAATCAGCCCAAGTCCAATCTGAAAAACCAGCTTCTCCCAGGACTTCAAACCGTCGCGACCACCACCCCGGCGAGAACTGGTAAGCTTAAGATAATCGTCCGTCATCCCTAACAGTCCAAGCCAGAACAAACAAAACAACCCCATATCCACATAAAAATTTCCCAGCTTGGCCCAGAGCAACGTCCCCCCGAAAATACCGATCAGAATAATCACTCCTCCCATCGTCGGCGTCTGCCCTTTCATGGCCATGAGCTTGTTGACGTCCTCGTTGTAAAACTCCGGATTATCCCCGATCTTGAGTCGTCGAAGCGTGCGAATAACCACCGGACCAATCGCAAAACAAATGAAAAAACCCGTCAACACCGCCATCGCGCCGCGAAACATGACGTTTTGATACGCGTACGACTGCCCGGAAAAAAACCAATCCAGAAAATGATATAACACGAAATTATCTCCTGCGACTCTACGCCTTTGTCATTTGTTTAGGTTGACCGTGCGAAACCAGATGCTTGATCCCCTCGATCACTTTTTCCATTTGCATCGCACGCGACCCTTTGACAAGAATCACATCGCCGCTATGAATAATCTTCCCGATCTCCGCCGCTGCCTGATCGGCGGCGTCGAAAGCAAAACAGCACGTTTGCTTCATACCCGCCGAAACCGCTTCACGAACCATCGCCTGCGAATAAGCGCCAACCGCCGCCATAACATCGATCTTGTTCGCAGCGATCTGATGGGCCAGTTCCAGATGGAATTGCTCCGCATGCTCGCCGAGTTCAAACATCGCACCGCAACAGAAAACTCGTCGACGCCGACATTCATACTTGCTCAGAACACTCAATGCCGAACGCATCGAAGCCGGATTGGCGTTATAAGCATCATTCAAAACAGTATAAGGCCCGATTGGCGTGATCTCCAATCGCATCGCAGGAAGCTTAAAATCCACCAGGGCCTGGGCGATTTCATCCATCTCAAATCCCATACGCCGAGCCACCACAATCGCCGTCAGACAATTAAGCACATTGTGTTCACCCAGCACCGGTAACTCGAATTCAAATTTCTTATTCACCGTAAAATGAAGCCGACCCTGCGAAGACTCCAGCCCCGTGATCCGCATATCGTTGTTCTCCCCAAAACCGAAACTGATCGTCATCGCATCGGGCTTCCCGATAAGCCGAAGAAGAATCTCACGATCACCATGAACGATCACCGCCCCGCCGGGCACCACATACTTCGCCAACGCCGACTTCTCCGCCGCCACCCGCTCGACCGACCCGAAACCTTCCAGATGACTCTCCCCTATATTGATAATCGCGGCGATATCGGGCCGAACAACCCCCCCCAGGTAATCGATCTCCCCCGGATGATTCGTGCCGATCTCAACCACCAGAAAATCGTCTCCGGGCTCTGCCCCCAGAATCGTCAACGGAACACCGATATGATTGTTAAAACTTTTAACCGAACCGCGACCCTTGAATCTCTTGCTCAGAATATGGTTGATCAATTCCTTGGTCGTCGTCTTGCCGTTCGAACCGGTAACGGCGATAATCGTCCCCCTCAATTCGTCGCGATAAACACCAGCCAGTTTGCCCAAAGCGTTCACGGTGTTTTCCACCTGTAACATTCGCGTCAGGTCCACCCCGGCGGGAAGTTGGGCGTCCCGCTCGACCACCACTCCCGCGGCGCCGAGTTCAAACGCTTTGGCAACAAAATCATGCCCGTCAAAGTTAGGCCCCTTCAATGCAAAAAATAAATCCCCCCGCTGAATCTGCCGGCTGTCGGTGCAAACGCCCGTCACCTGCCGCATCGGCATCTCCGCGTGCCCCTTGGCACTGATGCGATCCCGAATTTCATGCAATAATAACGTCTTCATAGCTTCTTCGTACCCTTCGTTAATTCTGTGATGCCTTCAATGTCCTTCTCTTCAAAAACTCCGCAACCTTCTCCCGGTCGTCGAAGTGAAATTTCTCTCTCCCGATAATCTGATACGTTTCATGACCCTTGCCCGCCAACAGGACAATATCCCCCGCCCTCGCCGACTCAACCGCCAATTCAATCGCCTTCGCGCGGTCAACTTCGACTCGCACACCTCCCCGAAACTCCGGCGTAAATCCTTCCATAATTTCGTCCATAATCCTCTCCGGATTTTCCGTTCGCGGATTGTCGCTCGTCACGATCACCACATCGCCATACCTCTGGGCCACTTTCGCCATGCGCGGACGTTTGGTCCGATCGCGATCCCCTCCACACCCAAACACCACAATCAACCGATTCGTCACAATAGGCCTAAGCGACGAAAGCACGTTCTCCAACCCATCGTCGGTATGCGCATAATCGACGAAAACCTCAAATCCAGTACCCCCCGGAACTCGTTCAAGCCGCCCCGGCGCTCCGGGCATCGTCCCAATCAACCCAACCATCGCCTCAAGATCAAACCCCGCTCCAAGCCCCATACCCACTGCCGCCAATACATTCGATATATTATGACGACCAATAAACGGGGAATGAAAGTTAAATTTTCGCCCTTCATATTCAATCACCCCCGTTGTCCCCCCCGCCGTCATCTTCAAATCCTTCGCCCGCAGCGCCGCATCCGGGTTTTCAATCCCATAACCAATTCGCCCGGCACTCGTTACATCCAGCACCTTCGCCGACGATGGATCGTCCATATTGACCACCGCCGTCCCACCCGTCGGCAACGATTTAAAGAGAATCGTCTTGGCCGACAGATAGTTTTCCATGGTCTTATGATAATCCAGATGATCGCCAGTAAGATTCGTAAACGCCGCGTGCGAAAATTTCAATCCCGTCGCCCTGCCCTGATCCAGAGCATGGCTGGAAACTTCCATCACAATACTCTCCGCACCATTATCACAAGCCCGACGAATCAATTTCCCAAGCTGCATCGTATCCGGCGTCGTATGCGACGCTTCCACCTTCTCCGTCAAAAGATCATATTCGACCGTTCCAAACCGCGCGCAACGCCGACCAAGCTTGTTCGCCAAATATTGAAACAAATAACAAACCGTCGTCTTCCCGTTCGTCCCCGTCACCCCAAAAAACGTCAATTTCCCCTCGTCCTGCAGATCGTCGATCCCGTAAAACGTCCACGCCAGTTTCGCCAACGCCACATTCGCCTGTTCCACCACCAACGCGTCCAGACCTTCCACCGCACGATGGCTGATCACCAACCGTGCGCCTTTTTCCACCGCTTGAACCGCGTAATCCGCCCCATCCATCTGCGTCCCTGCGACACCGACAAAAATATACCCCTCACGCACATCTCTGGAATCCGCCGTAATTCCCAATACCGGAAAATCCCCCACCCTCGCCGGCAGATCACGTCCAATCGCTTTTTTGAGCAACCTGCTCGCCAACATCGTCCCTGACATCCTTACAAACTCCTTTTCACTCCGCCGTGGTATCAAACCCACCGACATTTTTCACTTCTTCTTTTTCATTCGGATCCTCAAACGGCGGAATATGCATATACTCAAAATACGCACGGATAATTTCCTTCACCGCCGGTGCCGCCACCGTCCCACCATAATACCCGATCCGCCTGTTCGGACGGCGAATATTCACCGAAACCACAATCTGAGGGTCCGATGCCGGCGCTCCACCCAAAAAACTCCCCACATAGGCGTTTTCTTCATAATGCCCTTTTCCCCCACCCGTCGATTTCGCAATCTGGGCCGTTCCCGTCTTACCAAAAACCTGATATCCCGGAACATCCGCTCGCTTGCCCGTCCCCGACGTCACCGTCAACCGCAAAACATCCAAAACCATCGTCCGGGCAATTTCCGGCGTCACCGCCTGATTGATCAACTCTGGCTCGATTCGTTCGTCAATAAGCAGGCCGTTTTCATCGATCGCCCCGCGAAATATTCTCGGCTTGAGTAACTGCCCCTCGTTCGCCAGCGCAGCGAACGCATTCGCCAGTTGCAGCGACGTACAGGCAATCTCCTGTCCCATCGGAATACTCATCGTACTATAATCCGTCCATCGCTTCAGAGGCAGAACAATCCCTGGGGCTTCCCCGCGAAGATCGACTCCCGATCTCTGGCCGAAACCAAAAGCGCGAACCGCCTCGTAAAGTTTACCGTTCCCCATCCGCTGACCCAGAATCGCCATACCAATATTACTCGATTTGCTCACAACCTCCTGAAATGTCAAATACCCATATCCGTGCGCATCGTGCAACGTTCGCCGACCCACCGTATACGCGCCGTTGTGACAATAAATCGATTCCCCCAATTGCGTCACCCCATCCTGCAACGCGTGGGCGGCAATAAAAGGCTTGAAAATACTGCCCGGCTCGAACGGGTCCGTAATCGCCCGATTTCTGCGAATTTCCGCCGCCGTGTTCCCGAACGCATTCGGGTCCACCTCAGGCCAAACCGCCATCGCCAGAATGTCCCCCGTCTTCGGGTCCATCACAACCGCCGTCCCCGACTCCGCCTTATAATATTCACACGTCTGCCCCAAAATCCGCTGGGTAAACTGCTGAATCACCCGGTCAATACTCAAAATAATATGCTTGCCGTCCACAGGCGGCCTGCACTGGTCTTTGATCAGCCATATCTTCCGACCCGCCGCATCGCGGATAAACGCTTCCCGGCCATCCTTCCCCCGCAGAACTTTATCGTAATATAACTCGATCCCTTCGATCCCCTCACCATCGATATTGACCGCCCCAAGCACATGTCCCGCAACGGTCCCCGTGGTATAGGTCCGTTTAGGTTCGTACTGGATCCCGATCCCATCGAACAATCCATTCCCACGCTTACGTCGAATCGTCATCAGACTATCGGCGGCTTCAACATCGACCCCCCTCGCCAGAAAAACAAATCGACTCTTTTTCGCCGCTGCCTGTTCGAGTTTCTCAAAAATCGGTCTCGGCGGCTCAGAGATAATCGCCGACACCGACTCCGCCGTCGCCATATTGTCGTAAATCATCACCGGATCGCCATACACCGAAGGCACAATATGGGTCCCCGCCAGAATGCGACCCCGACGGTCATAAATCGTCCCCCGAACGGCCACCTGCCGCTGATAACCCTGCTGCTGGCTGTCCGCGCGAATGCCAAGCTGTTCACCTTTCTTAAGTTGTATATAAGTCAGCCGGCCCGCCAGCGCCAGCATGGCCAACAAAAGAAAGGCAAACATGCACTCTATAAATATCACACGTATCGAATTTTTTTTAGACATACTTCTACCATCAAAGCCAAAGCTTTGTAATTATAATCGGCACACGCCCGGAAAATCGATGAGTTTTGATAAAATCCTTTTCACCGCACCTTAAAAAAAATCCCTCCACTCATCTACCCTGCCCCCTTCTCTAACAAAGAAAGCTTGATATATTTCTGATTAATGCGATTAAATGACCTCAAAAACATCAAAAAACGCTCCCAACGCCTGCCGTCCCTGCGTACCGTAAGACGGAAGAGACTTATTTTTTGCGTCTGCTGGAACGGCACAACTTCTCTCATACGCTTTTGATTTACTCGTGTCGTAGCATTACAAATATCAAAATTTCGGTCGCCCAGGAAAAGTGATCGAAGTTAAATAACTTTTTAACTTTCAACTTCCAACTTCTAATTTCTAACTTTTTAACTTCTAAATACGTGCGAAGCATGACGTGCGGCATGACGCGGACATCGTCGTGTGCCTTAAACTTATCGTCAGGACAGACGTGAATGAAATGGGCCTCCCATTCGGCAATCTCGCGCGGACAGCCCTTGAGGTATAAATCCAGCGTCTCCGGCTGAGCGGATTGCGGACCAATACAGCCGGAACCGGCGAAAACGCCTGAACTTTCGTTCCCCAGCCGTCCGACCAGTGGCAAGAACTCGATCGTATCGCGAATCACCAGAATTTCCCGCGGGTTACCCGTCGATTGAGCCGACTCACCCCGGATCATCGCCTGGGCATGATCGAGCATGCCCAGGCAACGACGTAATCGTAGGCAAATTGAATCGTACCGGTACAAACATTCCTGTCGATGGCGGCTATACTGCAAAATAAAAGAACATTCCGTAATCAGGTCAATTGCAGATGATCATGCATTTAGCCCCAAAGTGGATCAATTGGTTGAAACGTCTGTACCCAATCTCTAAAAAAACTGAAATTGGACGTCCTTCCAATTTGCTTATTTCATAACAGAAAAAAATGCGTCGCGAAGGACTCGAACCTTCGACCCGCTGATTAAGAGTCAGCTGCTCTACCAACTGAGCTAGCGACGCAAAAAGTTATAATAACGATTATAACCGGCCAAACCTGCTTCGGCAAGTTTCACCTGCTATTGCGGATGTCCAATAGCGAATAGCCCATAATTTACAACCCGCAAACGGATGTTGCAAGTAAATCTATGGAAAATCTTTTTCATGTTTGTAAAACGACGCGGAAAGCGAGACGGAGCGGAAAGACCTGGGAAAAACCGGGGAATCAACGCCTCCATCAGCCAACGCTTGAGCTCCAGCTCCTCCCCGACCACCCCATAATCGGCATCGTCTCCGCCACCCGCTTCAACCCCATCGCGTACCGCCAATAAAGCGAAGCCTCTTCCCGCTCAAAAAATCCCGCACCATAATACTCCCCCATCCCCTCAAGCCGACGCAAAAACTCCTCCCGCCGCAGCGCCTCCACCCCATCGCTCATCCCCATCCAGGGCCAATACTTCTCAAACTCGCATCGTCTCATCATAGTTCTCTTCCTGATTTTTAAAAAAAATCCACCCAACAACTCCCAATCCAACTCTGTCTATCTCCCAACTTCTCCCAACTTCTTCAACTTCTCCCAACTTCTCCCAACTTCTCCCAACTTCTTCAACTTCTCCCAACTTCTTCAACTTCTCCCAACTTCTTCAACTTCTTCAACTTTCCTTCTCTTCCACCAACCGCGTCCCCACATCCCGAATATGTTCTTCCATCGTCCGCCTCGCCCCTTCCGCGTCTCGCGACTCGATCTTCTCCAACAACGCCCGATGGTACGCCACCGACCGCATCCGATCCTCCACCGAATCCCGGTACGCCCACTGCGCCTGCCGACTCAGATCCGTCAGCATCGCACACAGAATCGTCAAAATCTTGTTCCCGCACTCCTCCGCCAGGATCGAATGATACGCCATGTCGTGCTCGATAAATCGCCGACGATCCTCCACCGCCTCCACCATCCCCGACACCGACTCCCCAAGCCGTCCCAGCCCCTCCTCCGAAATCCCCCCCGCCGCCTTGGACGCCACCATAGGCTCTATCACCATCCGCACCTCCATGATCTGCTCCAGATCCGCCCCCGTAAAATGCCGCAACAACGGCGAAAGCTGCCGAAAACTGTCCGCGGGCTTGAACTGCCGCACATACCACCCCGACCCGTGCCTCGCCTCGATCAACCCCAACGCCTTGACCCGGACCAACGCCTCCCGTAACGCCAGACGACTCACCCCAAACCGCTCCGCCAGCCGCGACTCGGACTCCAGCTTCGCCCCCGCCGACAACCCCGACTCACTGATATACTCCGCCAGCGCCCCGCAGATCTTTTCCACCAGCGACGACCGTTCCACCATCAGCGAACTTTTCATCTCACGCACCGCCTTCTCCCCCCAGTCTGCTCCACAACTATCTCCCGCAAACATGCCTCCATTCCTTCCTGAAAAACTCGCCGACGCCCCTCCACCTCTCATCGGCTTTTGTGTGATGATAAGGTGATATGACAACTTTTGATTATACATTTTCATCTTTTTTTTTGCAATTCCGCAGTGAAAAAATTTTTCCATTTCTACACGTTCGTGTAACTTTCCGCCCAAAATTACACGTTTGTGATCATTTATCCACTGCGTAGCCTTTAGCTATAGCCTCAACGCTCACGTTCACCCCCGGATCGCAATGTTACATCATTTTGTCGTTCGTGGTGATGTCGCCGGCGCGGGACGATTGCTGAAAATCACCAGCCCCTTGTCCTCGGAATAAAATTTATTGATTCGTAAGGTCTCGTAGAATATGGATTTATGTCGACGGGCATCGCTCTGAACGACCTGGTAGCGATCGTCGGAGGTGATCAGGTAGACTCGCTCGGATTGACCGAGCAGTTCGATTACATTCAAGAGTTCAAGCTCGGTCAGATCGCCCTTTTTACCGGCATTATCCATCGAAAAGGTCTTTGTGATTTGCTGATCGCTAGGAATCTGAGGTATCGTGCGGTCCAGATAAAAAACCAGGGGCGGATACGCCGGACCGATGGAATAAAGTGGCGAGTCGGTGTCGATCGCGTTCCGAATAAGTTTTGCCGCGACACGCGGATCACGATTCGGATCGGTTACCCGCGGGATAACCGACCAGACGACGGCGAAACAAACGCCCACCGCAAGCGCGATAGCCGTAACGGAGGCAAGCAGGTGAATGCGAATATAGGCAAAGAGCGAAACGAACTGGGCGAAAATCAACACTGCGGCGATCACCCGATATTGATCGACAAGGTGCGAATAGTGAGTGTCGATGTAGTGATAGCCGATACCTAAAGCCAACAGAGTTACGGTGATGATAATTGTGTAAATAATAAAAACGGACTTACGTTTAAGCCAATGTTCCAGGGCAAACACCATACCCGCGGCGGAAAGCACGATGGCGGGCGGAAGAATCGGCAGGATTTGATAGGGGCTTTTGTCGGAAGGTAAACTGAAGAAAAGGAAACCTCCAACGAGCCAGAAGAAAATAAACATCAATTCAAAGCGGCGATCTTTGAAGATTTTTCGAAATGGCAATGTCAGACCCAGCGGCAGAAAGACGGACCAGGGAAGTGTCAGCAGGAAGATTTGTGGAACGTCATAGAGAAAAGGTTCGGATGTTCCCAAATAGTCCAGATAACGTGCGAGGTATTCTTCATGCCAGCGTTCGATTGCATCGGGAACGCTCAGGACAACGCCCAGAATCCAGGAGCCGACGATAAGGATAAGAATGATCAATCCCATAAACAGATGAAGCCGTTTAAGATAGAACCCCAGCCCTTTCGCGGTGAGCACCAGGGTCGAAGTTAATCTTTTAGACGGTGAAGATCGATCGATTCTTTCCCATCGACCGGCGAGGCTGAGCCAGACCAGAAAGCCAAGAGTCGGCAACAGAATGACCGGAATGGGCACGGGGGTTTTGGCCAGGATAGCCAGGGCCAAGGCGCTATAGGCAAAAAAGAGAGTTAATCGGGGTGATTTTTCTTCCTGAATATGTTCCAGCGACAGGTAGAGAAATACAAAACAGGCTGTGATGAAAAAGGTCATGAGCATATCGGGAATGCCGAGGTGCGAGAACCAGAGCATACCGATGGAACTGACGGTTGCAAGGCCTGTGACTACGCCGGTAAGTCTGCCGAACATGCGGGTGGAAAGAAAGGTCAGCCATAGTGCAATACCGCCTGAGGCGAGGGCGGAAGGCAGACGAACCGTCCATTCGTTGACCTGGCCGAAGACCGCCGAGACACCGGCGACCATCCAGTACATCAGGGGAAATTTCTGAAGATGAATTTGTGTATTAAAATGGGGAACGATCCAGTTTCCGTCGAGCGTTTCCCGGGCCGTTACAGCCACAAAACCTTCATCCTCGGAAAGCGGGACATAACTGCCCAGACGAAACCCGAAAAAAGCAGCACAAAAGACCGCAACAAGCAGGAGGTCGAGCCAATAGACCCGGTTGTCCTGATCGATTCCGGAATTTTCTGTTTTATAAGGCATATTGTGTTTGTCCTGTGAGTTTTTAATCGCGATTGGCCAGCACGTTTTCCAGTTGGGATAATTTATGATTCAGGGCTTTGAATTTCAACCCAAGAACCAGTACGTATGCGAAAACAACAAACCAGAAAGCGACATATGCCGCCAATAAATAAGGTTCGTTCATTTTTTCCTCCCGTCAGATAAATCTTGCGTGTCCCCGGCGATGCGGATCAGTTCGGAAAGCCGCGATTCCATTGTCAACAGTTTGACGCGAAGATGAATCAGCAGGATCGCCAGACCCAGAACGGCAAGAACCGCGATAATCAGTGTATGGAACATGGAAATATCGATCCGGATTTCTCGTGACGTGATCACGGCGGGATGTAAACTTTGCCACCAGTAAATGCACAGGAATACCAGCGGAACATCGAGGAATCCGATCAATCCGAAGACGGCGGCGAGTCGAGACTGTAGCGATCCCGGCGGCAGGGAGCGTCGCAGGACATGATAAAGGCTCAGGACGCACCAGAGGACAAGAAAACTCGTCAAACGCGGGTCCCAGGTCCACCAGACCATCCAGGCCTGACGTGCCCAGAGCATGCCGGTGATGAGCGTGAGCGTACAAAAAAGCCAAGCGGTATCTGCTGCGGCCCAGGCAAGTCGATCCACTTGCGGGGAAGGTTTGACTAAATATTTTAGCGATGCAAGAAAGAGTATGAAGGTCGAAAAGAAGGAAGCCAGGGCGCCGGGCAGATGGATGTAGAAGATTTTTTGCGTCGGTCCCATTACCGCATCGATGGGCGCATAGAAGAAAATCATGACGAACGCCGCCGTCATCAGGACGAAATCCAGAATGATCAGGGGTAGAGTCATTTTCCTGCGATCACTTTCAATAAACCGGGACTTATGCCTAAAAGCACTATATCGAAACCGGCAAGAATCAGCCAGATATTTTCTGAACGGGCCGGATCGTCAATCGCCATCATCGCCAGAAGAACCAGTGGTAAGGCAACGGGCCAGAGAAAACCGGCGAGAAACGCCCCGCGATGACGCGAAAATTGTGCGATGAGGGAGCAGAGAAGTCCCATCGCGATAAGGCCCAGATCGGTCAACGTCAGTGTCAGGAAAATCGAGCCCATCGGTGATGAGATTGTCAGGTTCATCATTTGAGTCAGGGACAGCAGCACAATCACCTGCAGGCCCATCAACATCGAGCCGGTGAAGAGCAATTTGGCGAAAAGAAACTGATTCGGAGTGACCGGAGCTGCCAGCAGCGCTTCAAGCACGGCGTTTCGCGTATCTGTGACCAGAGCACGGTCAAGAATGACCACAAGAGCGAGCAGTGAAACGATCCACAAAATAGCAGCCCAGGCGGTCGGTGAATGTGAAAAATCTATTTTGGAAAAATAAAAAAGCACGATGGCCGCCAACGCCAGAACGATCGCGGGCGGAAGAATTTGCAGACTTCGTATCTCCGAACGCCAATCTTTGGCAAGGAGAGTATAAATATTGCGAAGGAAACGAAACATGCTATTTTCCCCCCGCCTGTGATTGGGCATACGACAGATAATCTTTGCCGATCGCCTGAAGATCGAAACGATCCGCCGGGCCGGAGAGAATCGATTTGCCTTTGTACAGAACCATCAGATCGGTCGCAACGCCAAGTCCCAGCGGAACCTGATGGCAGGTAAGCACCACCGCGGCGTTTGAATTTTTATATGTATGGATCAATTTCAGCAAGAAACCGACGCCCGTTTGGTCCAGACCGCTAAAGGCTTCGTCAAGGAGAAGAATTCCGGGGTTTGAAAGGATCGCCCGGCAGATTGAAACGCGTCTCGCCATGCCGAAACTCAAAATGTCGATTCGTTCGTCGGCGAAGAGTCGCAATCCCATCTGAACGAGTAATTCTTCAATGCGGCGGGCGGGATTTTTGACATTTTGCAGGTCGGCCCAAAACCGCAAATTTTCCTTGACGGTGAGTTCATCGTAAAGAAAACTCTGATGGCCGACCCAACCGATGGTGGATGGTGCAAAGTCCCTGGTGTTGTAATAAATATGCCCCTGATCGGGAGCAATCGCACCGGCAAGAGTTCGCAGCAGGGTTGTTTTGCCGGCAGCGTTCGGGCCAAGGATTGTCAAGATACGGCCTGCGAAGAGATCAAAGGAAATGTCCCGCAAAACATGACGAAAACCCAGTTGCACCGATACATTTTTAACCTGAACCCAAGGTTTGCCGCCATCGATGTCGGAATAAGTCGTTTCATTCATGTCTGTGCCGCCTTACCCTTATGACGAGAAAAATCAGGAGGATGGCTGCTGAAATCATGACGATATATCGTCCGACCGTCAAGCCATACCAGGGTTTGGGCGGATAAACCCTAACGGCGACGTCACTATCGGCAGCCAGATCGAAGGCTGTATAGACTTCCTGCGATTCGAGGTGTGTTTTTTTCAGGCCTTTGGTTTCAAATTTCAAGCCTATGATCGGAAGTGAAATCATCACCGTATCCACGGGCAAAGACGGAGGAAGTGTTAGTATCAGCGGAACGGACGAGTTTTCGGGCCAATTGCGAAAATATTGAAAATCGAGCCTGGCGGGATCGTCGGCGGACGTTAAACGCAACTGGATTTGATCCGCATCGATTTTAACAGGTACGGTATTCGGAACTGCTCGAGCCTGCAGATCGATTGCATCGGCAAAACGCAGGACGATCGTTTGATCGGGATCGTTTGACATTACTTCGAGCATTCCCTGAATGATAAGACCATCATCGTCGGCGGCAACAATCACGTGATATAGCGTAATGGTTCCAGCGGACTTCGCCGCCACCCAGGGAGCGGCAATTGATTCAAGGGCGAGCAAATACATCAGAAATTTTATCATCGGTGTTTCCCTCGCTTCAAAGCTGTGAACAAACAGCCGATCATGATCAACGCGGAACCCGCCCAGACCCAACTGACGAGCCAGTTCCGTCGCACCGCAACCAGGGCCTGGGTTCCGCTGAACCCCTCAAGGACGGCGTAAATATCGCTGAAAAGCCCCGATCGGAAATCAGGTTCAATTCGATGTCGGCCATCAGGCGTCAGGGTTTGCGAAGGACGAAGCGTTTCACGACGATAAGGCATGGACACATCAAGCTCTGCCAGAACGTTCACCTCGCCGTCGGCTCTTTCATCGACACGAAGACTTTGCAGGCCTATTCGCATGGCACCCTTTTTCTCCGTTTGCCCGCGTTCAAGCACCAACGATTTGACGGGCGGCTGGACCATGCCGGCGAGTAATCCACACGCCAGAATAATCAACCCCAGATGGGCTAATGTCATCGGCAGATTTTGAAGAATATTACGACGACGATTCAGGTTAGCCAACACCACAATGACAAAGCCGGCGACCAGAATGAAAAGGCCTACAAGCCGTATTGGATCGATATGATTGATCAGAAACCAGATAACAAAACATACCACCGAACTGAGCGTTATCGTGACCAGCAGGGCTTCGAGTTGACGTTGTCGGCGAATGGTACGCAGGAAATGAAATCCAAAAGTAATCATCAGTCCCAGGCCCATCGTTCCGATTGTGGTATTATAGAACGTCGGGGGCAATGAATTAGGATTTTCCACCGTGCCGCCGGACCAGATCGGCCAGAGTGTTCCAAGCAGAACCGCTAGCGTCATCAAGATCAGCCACCACATCGTCAGGGTCAGAGTCAACGGCTGTGAACCGTGGGAAGCGGGCGTTTGAACTATACGAACGATTGTAAAAACAGCAACCGCCGCCAGGGCGATCAGAAAAACTCCGGAAAATGAGTTATCGGCAAAAGCATGAAGACTAAAGACGATACCGCTTCGAGTCAGATAAGTCGCCACAAGGGTTCCGGCAAAAGCTGTACCCGCAAGCGCAACCACGGGACGTGACAGTGTCGTTGCGTGACGGGATGAGAAATGAAGCAGTGCGATGGAAATGAACCAGGGCACCAGGGAGGCGTTTTCCACGGGGTCCCACCCCCAATATCCGCCCCAGCCAAGTTCATCGTAAGCCCATATCGCGCCGGTGACGATTCCCGCCGTCAGGGTTGCACAGGCCAGACGAACCCAGCGAGCCAGCAGTTGGGCCACGTCCGAATTGTCGGACCGGCTCATCGCGAGAACAAATCCACAAGCCAAACAAGCGTATCCCGCGAACAGCAGCGGCGGGTGAATAATCATCGCCCAATCGCGAAGCATCGGATTCAACCCCAGCCCGTTACCGACGGGAATAAGTTTTGGCGTGAAAGGATTCGAAAAATAAAGAATGATCGCCAGCAAGGGCAACGTTGTCAGCGATGCAATTAAAACAATTCGTCGATGGAGATCAAATTCACAGCGGCGAATTTGAAATGTTGCGATTGAAACAGCGGCGAGGATCATAAACAGCCAGAGAAAAAGCGTTCCTTCAGGTCCGGCCCACAGCGCACCAAGACGATAATACCAGGGGGTTGCCCCGGAACTATGCGCTACAACGTAACGAAGGGAAAAATCATTGAGTAATAACGCCGACATCAGGAGCATCAGGCACCAGAAAACAATCACACCGGCGGCGTGAAAAGTCAACCGGGCAAATTTCAGCAAACGCGGACGACCCGGTTCCGCCAGGAGCGAAAACCCCGACGAAAATGCCAATAAAATACACGCAGCGAATAATCCCACTGAGCCAAGGGTACTCATGGCTGACGATCTCCTTTGGGGTTTGCCGAGTACTTCGACTCGCATTTAGTCATAATCTTTTTGGAGATAAACGTTCCATTATCCGAATAACGTCCTTCGACGACGATTGACCTATCTGCGGCAACATTGATCGGTGCGCCTGTGTATTCCACCGGCAGGGTTTGATCCTGATCTTCCAGGACAAAGGTGTAGACACCCGGCAGAGCAACCGATTTCCAACTGTCGGGCGATATTCGGCCAAGGACTCTCACCACACCGGCGGACGACGAGGTCGATGGTGAATTTTTCAATTGTTCAATGGTCATATAATAATCAAAATTCGCCCTCATCAACCCTATCGCGATCAAAGTCAATCCGACGAAAATCACCAG
Organism: Phycisphaerae bacterium; assembly: GCA_012514125.1. Taxonomy (GTDB): domain Bacteria; phylum Planctomycetota; class Phycisphaerae; order JAAYCJ01; family JAAYCJ01; genus JAAZAW01. The sequence continues at coordinate 23,921 of JAAZAW010000147.1, forward strand.
TATCGTTATCGTCAGTGTTTGTGTTTTTTTATTCATGCGTATCAACAATCCTGCGTCAGACCATAATTTTTGATTCAAAAAGATTACTGAAATTATTCCTTGAGACGTGAACGATGTAAACTCTAATTTTGGCGACGATGATTTTTCGTCTTCGCTCCCAAGATACATCCATCGATGCAACTCTGAACAAACACCAACCCGTTCATTTAGCCCCAAAAACTTGTCAACAGACTATAGCTCAGGTTAATCAGCAAATTTCTCAGGAAAAACAGGGCAAAACACCCAATGGCACAGCCCCCAACGATCACCGCGACCGGGCTTGGTATTTTGATAACAATCAAATCCATCGGCTTGCTGTACATCGCACGGACAATCCGCAAATAATAAAAAATGCTCAGAAAACTTGCCGCCAGGATACCCAATGCCGACCAGGACAATTCCTGCGTCCACAATGCCGTAAACAGATTCCATTTAGCGATAAAACCTGCCAATGGTGGAACACCGACGAGCGAAAGCAGCAGGACCGTCATCACGACTGCCAGGAACGGATTTTTATAACTCATGCCGACAAAGCTTTCAAGCCGATCGGTTCCGAAAGATCGTTCGACCAGCCCCGCAATCGAAAAAACACCCACCGTCGCCAGGGCGAAAATAATCAAGTAGACCAGAATGCTCGCCAAACCCGATCTATCGGACCAGATCAGTAAGCCCATTGCCATACTCGCGATATGAACGACCGATGACCAAGCCAAAAGACGCTTGACGCTGGAACTTCGAAAGGCTCCGACACTGCCGGCCAGAATCGTTATCCCAAAAATAATCGCCAACACCCCTGCCATGCCCGCATTGAAAGAATCGTCGGCAAACCAGGCGAGAATTTGAATAAAACGGGCAAGTACGGCAAGTCCGGCAGTTGCACCCGCCAGAACGAGCCAAATACCTAAATCGATCCGAACGGACGCGATAACATCAACACCGGCTCGGGCCAATGGAACGAGCATCAGCTTGAAGGCAATCCCCGCAGCCAGACAGACCAGCGCAAAGATTTCTGCAGGTTCGATTCCGCCGATTGAAATTCGCAGAGCAATTTTCTGAAAATGGAAACTCCCCGCCACGGCGTAAAGCAGTGAAACACCCAGAGCGGTGACCGCCGAACAGAACATCCCCGTTAAAATATACCTCAGTCCAACGTCGCTATAGCAGGTTGAAGAACTCGAAGGTCTGGCAACGAGGGCATAAATCGGTAATGACGCCAATTCAACCGCCAAGAGCAGGACAACCAAATGCCGAGTCGCACCAATCAGAATCGTTCCCGCCAGACCGGCAAGTAACAGGCACAAAAAAATGGATCGATTTTGATCGACGTCGGTCAAGGCCTCCGAAACGATAAAAATCGCCAGAAAGCATAAACTCAGGAACATACTTCCGAAGAGAAAAATACGATCCGGAACAATCCCCCCCGCCAGCAGGTTCATATCCATGAAATCAATCGCCGGATCGATCAAAAGATTAAACGAGGTCAGTATGGCTGCCAACAGGCAAAAGCTGATGATAACACCCCGCAACATTCGAACGAGGCGAGCATCGAGCGTAATCTCCGCCAGCAGAATCATCCCGATCGCCAGAAAAAGGACGATAATCGGCCATAGTTGAGAAATTTCCGTCAAAATTTTCGGAACATAAATATCCATCAATCACTCTTCGCTGCAACACGGTTCACAAACATTCGGCTCGTCTGAAATCCTTTCTTTTCGAGGCCTTCCAATCGCCCAAACGATCAGAATCTCAAATCCCGCGAGAATGGTTAACAATATGGCAACCCCTTGTCCGGAAAATCCGCCAATACCCTCTCGGCT
>JAAZAW010000148.1 GCA_012514125.1 Phycisphaerae bacterium
ATAGAATTTTGTAACAACATAGGACCTCCACGTCGATCAAGAGTTTAAAAAGAAAATTCTATGATCGTCGCTGGAGGTTTTCTTATAATACCCTTAAGGAAGTGCCATTCGTGGCTGTCCCGAATTTTCCTTCGTCATTTCGGCAGGCTCAGGGATCGCAAGCTCAGAGTTGTACTACAACAGTGTTAAATCAAAAGTGTATAACCCAAAAGGTCATAAACTTATTGTATGTGATGGCGTTTTCGGTATTCGGCAGGAGAGCATTGGTAATGTACACAGAAACAACGGTGCAGATGGCTTGCATCGGTAAATCCCCACTCGGACGCGAGAGCTTTGATGGGAATATCCGTGTTGAGTAATTGACTTGCGACGCTCTGAAGCCGATAGCGTAAGGCGAAATCCGGAAAGCTGATTCCCATCAGATCTTTAAAAAAAGCGGCGAAAGCATTTCGGTTCATTCCACAGATGCGGGCAGCCTCCTGGGCGGTGACGATATTTTTACTCTCAAAAACCATTTGCAAAATATGGTTTATTTTTGTCAGGGCATCGGATGAATTATTTTTGTTTTGGGCCAGAACGTTCCATTTTTCATTGAGCAACAGGAGAATATCCATCAAACGAAAACGTATTCTGAGTTTTGAGGCTTCATCATGAGCTAAGCAAAGCGTATTGATATCACGACCGATTTCAAAGAGTCTATTTCGCGTCCTGGAATCAAGTTTTATGCGTTTTTCGGGTGAGAGGGTAAATGCTCCAAGCCAATTGAGTGTGGGAGCTTCATCAAAGCGAAGTGTTGCCAGCATCGGAGGCCAGATCGTCATGACGATGATTTCACAGGGAGCCTGAATTACTTCAAATCCGTGGGGTTCCCACATGCCGCAGAGCCAGGGTTCACCCCGATTCAGATCTGTCTTTTGGCCCTGATAGAATCGCCGCATTTTTCCGGAAAGAACGAGGCCAAGCTCCAGGCCATAGTGCATATCGAAGAAGCTGGTTGTCTTTGTTTTATAAAGATTTGTATGGCATAAAATAGGTCGATCTGCTGAAAGGGATGTCGGCAGACGAACGATTTTTTGAGTATCCCAATAGTGCTCGTGACGAACGTTCAAGGTTCGGCTCCGTGCAAAAATACATAGATTAAGTGAACTTCTACAAAACCCGTATCTTCGCGAAAAATACGAAAAATACTATAATCATTGTAAACGAACAAACCGGTAAGTCAAAAGAAAACGAACGGGTTTTGAGCGTGTCGAAGTGAAAATATACATGAAGGGATAAACCGATGAAAGAAAAAATCGTCCTGATCGGCGCAGGTAGCGCGATGTTTACTCGTGGAATGCTGTTCGATATGATGCACAAGGGATGGGAGTGCGATCTGGCATTGGTCGATATCGATCCAGATGCTTTGAACGTGGCGGAAAGACTTGTTCGGAAGATGATTCAAGCTCGTTCTTGCAAGATTCATCTCACGGCGAGTACCGATCGACGAGAGGTATTGTCCGACGCTACGATCGTGATTTGCACGATTGGAGTGGGAGGACGCAGAGCATGGGAGCAGGACGTTTTTATTCCGCGAAAGTATGGTATTTATCAGCCGGTGGGAGACAGTGTTATGCCGGGGGGGACATCTCGGGCGTTACGTATGATTCCGGCTATGGTGGATATAGCCAAGGATGTGCTGGAACTGGCTCCAAAAGCGCTTTTCTTTAATTATGGAAATCCGATGGCGCCGGTGTGCCGGGGTGTTCGAAAAGCCACTGGAGCGAACATGATTGGTTTGTGTCATGGTGTGTTCCACGTGGGGCAATATCTGGCGGAAGCGTTGGGCGTTGAAGCCGGAGAGTTGGAATATACCGCAATGGGGATGAACCACTTGACGTGGTTTACCGAAATGCGAGTAAAAGGTCAGGATGTTATTGACCGACTTGAAAAATTCGCCGATGAACAAATTGCCAAAGTTTCCAGATCGGAATCATCGCCTGCGGAGGTGAATTTGTTCACATGGTCTTTGTTCAAATTAATCAAAGCATTTCCCGCGGTGCGAGATCGACA
>JAAZAW010000149.1 GCA_012514125.1 Phycisphaerae bacterium
AAAGCGTATAAATGGGGTTGTGGTTAAACTTTGACTGGCAAAAACCGGCATGGATGAAAAATAAAGGCCACGGTGGGATTCGAACCCACGGATAACGGATTTGCAATCCGTCCCCTTGAACCACTTGGGTACGTGGCCGAAGCTTTCGGTATTATTAAAGTTATAAACTTTGTTTTTGCGCCTTAGTTTCAGGCATCTATTTATAGTCCCTTTTCAAAACGTTTTTGGCCGTTCCCGTCGCATCGTCTGCAAAACACCAACCTATTTTTGAAAGAGGCGTGTAAAACGCATACATTCATATACCACAGCTACGTAGTATAGCAAAGCTGCTGCGACAAAATCAACTGGAAATACGCATGTATTCACTTTTCGTGAAAAAAATCCATGTCCCAAAACGCTGTCTGGTCATTTCAAATCGGATGTTCATACCGGGACTTGTTCAGTGGAACAAGTCCCGGATGGTTTTATCACATCCACCGTTTACGCCGGAAAAACAAGACCATCACAAGCGTAACGACAATCATACCCCCCCATACGGCGAAATAGCCCCACCGCCATTTGAGTTCGGGCATGAAATCGAAGTTCATACCGTAGATGCCGACGATGAAGGTCAGAGGAATGAAGATCGTGGCAATGATCGTCAGAACTTTCATAACCTCGTTGGTCCGGTTGGCCAGACTCGATAAATAAATGTCCAACATTCCCGTGAGCATCTCCCGTAACGATTCGATAGTATCGAGAATGTGAATCGTGTGGTCGTAAACATCTTTCAGGTAAAAAAGCGTTTCAGACTGGATCAGCGAACTGTTGCCGCGTTCCAGAGCGCTGATCACTTCTCGTAAAGGCCAAAGCGAACGTCGCAATAAAATCATCTCGCGTTTGAGGCGGTGGAGCACACGGAGCGTTTGCGGAGTTGGATCGAGAGCGACTTCTTCCTCCCGCAGTTCAATCTCATCGCCGATTTTTTCCATGACCACAAAATACCCGTCGACAATCGCATCAATCAACGAATACGCCAGATAATCAGGGCCAAGCTTGCGGATTTTTCCTTTGGCTGTCCGAATACTCTCGCGAATGGGGGCAAAAACATCGCCTGTCTTTTCCTGTTCCTGAAAGGAAACGACATAATTTTTGCCGACGATCAGACTGACCTGTTCGTTGACGAATTCGCCGGGCTTATCATTCGGATAGATCATTCTCAGGACGATGTAAAGATACTCATCAAAATCTTCCATCTTGGGCCGCTGGTCCGTGCTGAGAATGTCTTCAAGCATCAGCGGATGAAAATTAAAATGCCGGCCCAGCGACTCGATGATGGAAATATCGGTCAACCCCTCGATATCGATCCACGTCACACCAGGCTTGTCAGACGCCGGCAGTGCCTGTTGAAGTGTCGCGACCTGTTTTTCTTCATAATGCGTTTCATCGAAAGAAAAAATGTTAATGTTGACCTTTGCCGCCTTCTTATCTCCAACGTGAATCAGTGTCCCCGGTGCCAGCCCTGTTTTTTCCGACCGTTTTCTGACAATTTTTGCCGCCATGTCGACATCCTCGCCATTAATATCAATAAAAACGTCCTTGTTACGCCCATCCGATTCCTCTATTTTAACCATCTATAACTCTTTGAATACAAATAAATTAAAGTATCATTGTCACGTTTACATCTTAAATAAACCTAGAATACAAATAAGTATTGAAAATTATAGAACATAGGCTTAAATTAGTATATACAGAGTTTTATAAAGCTTTTCTTAAAAGTGCGGTTAGAGAATTTTTCAGGCAGGAGAGATTATGTACAATAACAAGCAACATCCAGCTTTCCAAAAACATCGTACTATCCAGTATTTAATGATTTCGACACTTATTTTTCTATTTTCAGCATTGGCCTGGGCCGCACCCGTAAGCAGGCAAGTTGCCGACACCACCGCCCAGGATTGGGCCTATCTGCATGGTTGGCATTTACAGGAAGCGGGCTGGACTCCGACGGCCAGAGACGCCGAACCTGAAGTGGTATTTGCCGGCGAACTCAAAGATACTCAGGACGAAATCGTCGCCTATAAATATCGCTTCCCCACCGGCGGCGAAGTCGTCATTGTCAACGAAGACGGCCTGGCTCCTGTGTTTTTCTATTCCGAAACCAACCCCTTTGACCCTAACGCCAATCCGACAACCCGATATTTGTTTGAAAACATGGTGGCAAAATTAAAATTCGTCCGCGAAAACCAGACTCCTCCGCATACCGGCTGGTTAGCGATCTCAGATCACGCCCAAAATTTCAGAACCACGCACACCGCCGCCCGATCACTCGCTTCGACAACTATCGGACCTCTGCTTCAAACACAATGGGACCAATCCCCTTTGTACAATAAATTTTGTCCGACCAAAGACGAAGAACTCTGCGTCGTTGGTTGTGTTGCTACCGCCATGGCTCAAATTTTAAAATATTGGGAAAAACCCGTTTCATTAGCTCCCAAAACGATAGAATATACGACAACCACGCATCAACTTCATGTCGGACCTGTGGACATCAGTTCCAGATCTTTGGACTGGAAGAATATGCCCGTCAAACT
>JAAZAW010000150.1 GCA_012514125.1 Phycisphaerae bacterium
ATCGCCGCAGGCCAGGGCCGCAAAGGGAATAACGATCTCCGCACTCCAGAAGTCTTTACCAATGAACGTCGCGCTCGTCCACTGCGTCTGCCATTGACTGTTGCCGTTGAGTTCACTATGGCGTCCATTGGCGGCGTTAACCATGAAATGATAGATGCGGGCATGGTAAGGATACGGTTCCAGGAAGACCTCCACGATATGTTTTGCGCCAAGAATCGTTTCCGCTTTGACCGCTTTGGCCTCTTCAAGAGCCTCGGCATCCTTGAGTGGACAATAAAAAGCCACATACAGGTTTTGATCATCATAAACCAGTCTCGCCGTCGCGGAATTCTCGCTGCGACCCGAACCATCCCAGATCCAGAAGTTCGTCGCCGCCGGAGCCTTGGCCCAGCAAGAATCGTCAAGTTTGCCATCCAATACGGGCGCGGCGGATACTTTCAGAGCAGATAAAGAGGGTAACGGCGGTTGCTCCTGGGCTTCACAACAAAAAGAACAAACCAATCCGACCATGCACCCGACAAGGGCAAAACGGATATTCATCGATTACTCCCGGTTATACAAGAAATCCTTTAAGGATTATAATTTAAATGCAACAATTAAATTTTGCAGATAACGTTTATTCATAGGGTTCCGTAAAGGGTTCGTCGGTTAATCCGATAAGCCCATATTGCCCTGACACCATTCCAACCAAATCCACATCAACCGATTTGGCATGTCCACCTAAATAAAGCATATTGATTCGGTCTCCGTGGAATCGATTGGTAAAAAATGCCCATGTGCGTGTTTCCGTCATGATTAATTTCCCTGACGGATCGGTGATTTTTCCTCGCTTGGTCGGATGCGGACCTTGACTATCGTACCATATGAAATTTCCCAGATAATCGTAACTGGAGTGAAGATCATAGCCGGGATTCTTCCATATATCATTGACAACCCGTGCGGAATAAATCAAATTCGCATTATATTTCGTGTTATATGGGCAATAAAAGAAATTCCGATCCTTGATATACACACCTCCGGTCGTCTTGGCCGAGGGACCTTTATTGCCGCCATAGAGCAGACCGTGTCCTGTCCATCGTTGATGCTTACCGTTATAAATGGCATGAACATCCTGCGTGCCATTCATATCCTCATAAAGCCCGTTAGGAGGCAAAAAGTCATTGTAATCATTTGCGTACATGGAAAGAACCTGTCCGAAGGTACGAAGTTGATTCGAACAGGCAAGGGTTTGTGCGGTAACACGAGCCTTGCCCAGAGCCGGCAGCAACAACGCGATCAAGACGGCAATAATCGCGACAACCACCAGTAACTCAATCAAGGTAAAAGCTTTTTTCATTTTCATAGGACACCTCTTTACGAAAAATATAAATTTGTTAAACTGCGGACGGTTCGCGATGAAACAAACCACCGCGATATTTAAAACGTTTACACTTTTAACTTCATGCTCACCAGGAGCAACCATCCCATCAGCAAACCCGCCAGCAAAGGCAAACCGAATCCGCTACACAAAATATCCTTGACCTCGTCATCAGGCTCTTCTTGCCTGGCTGTCGTATCGAAGATCCGGGCATAATCGGCCTCAAAATTCACCGCGTGATTAACGCCGCTGCCATAATTCGCAGCCAAAATGCCCAGATCACCGACATCGACCTTCCCATCGCCATTAAAATCTCCTTGCGCCCAGGCGACACCCCAAGTACGTCCATAATTTGCCGCCAGGATGCCCAGATCGCCCACATCGACCCGGCCATCACCGTTGGCATCACCCGCCATCAGCCAGAGGCCTGTCAAATCAATATTGTCAAAGGCCACCCAATCCGAACTATGAGAAATAAAATTCACTCTAATCAGATCGTTGTTGCCGCTATTGAACGTATCGGAAACAGCCGTCCACTGATACTGGCCATTGACAAACAACGGATTGGATATCTTGATGATATTGCCATTTTTGTCGGTAATGCTGTACTTATAATACCCTCCGCCCGTACCGCCCGGCATAGCATACCAGCTCAAAGAATACTGAGTATTGCGCGATACGCCCACCCACTGCGACCATTTACCCGAACCGGTCCCCCATGTCGTATCATAGAGATAAATACACGTACTGCCGTCGGCGTCCTTGCTACCAGTACCAACCACCGCGGTTCCCGTCGGAATCCAGCGAAATGGGGTATGGATCGTACCATTTACCAGAGCATGCGGCACTAAAAGAACATTATCAAAGGCGATCCAATCGTAACCCTCCGAAATAAAGTTCACATAGACCAGATGGTTATTGCCGCTATTGAAGGTAAAGATATATTCTTTCCACTGGTATTGCGGAACATCGACATTATACGGACCACCCGACTGAATCGTACCACCGTTTGGGTCGGTGATGCTATATTTGAAATAGCCGCCTCCCGTGCCGCCCGGCGCGGAAAACCAGCGTATCGTATAGTTCGTATTCGGCATCACACCCACCGGCTGAGACCATTTTCCTGAGCCGGTCCCCCACGTTGCGTCCCACAGTTTTAAACACCCGCTACCATCGGCGTCTTTGCTCATCGTTGATAAATATACTGCTGTCTCTCCGATACACTTCCAACCTTCGGCGGTATCAATGGTTGGATTACAAATTTCCTGAGCGCCAAGCTCGATATTGTCAATTGCGACACAATCATACGATTGCGAAATAAAATTGACCGTCACCATTTCGCTCTCACCGCTATTAAAGGTCGCACTATACGGAACCCACTGATATTGACCATTATTGACTTGAACCTGACTCTGTGATTGGATGATCGTGCCATTTTTGTCGACGATACTGTACTTGAAATACCCTCCGGCGGTCCCGCCCGGCGCAGCGTCCCATGTCAAAGTATAGGCGGTATTTTTCTTAACGCCCATGCTCTGGGACCATTTGGCCGACTCTTGACACCAACCATCATCCCAGAGAATCAAACTTCCCGTGCCGCTGTCCTGACTCCATGACGAATGCCAATATCCATTGGCGCCCGTCAGTCGCCAGCCTTGGCCGCCATCGAGCTTCCCATTATAACATCCATAATCGTAATCTTTGAATTCATAAAGATGAACTCCATACCCTGCAATCGTATCGTTGAGCCGATAACTTCCACTGCCCAGGTCCGTCAATGTCAAACCGGCCGAAGAGTTAAAATAATTGACCTTCAGGTTCCTCAGGTCCGTCGGAAGATTCGACATCGTAGCGGTAATATTCTGACTGGAACTACCGTTATTGGTCACAATGAAATAATACTTGCCCTTCCAGTCATCATAGAGAAGGATATTCGAAAGCCGCTTATGATTGCCGATCGTCCCGGTAGGCAGATTGACCAAACCGACGTTCCAGCCCGTTTCCATCGCATGGGCAATCTTCCGCTGCTCAGCATTCACCGTCGCGACCGTCTGATCGCGAAAATTATAAAACAGATTCGGATCGGAATACCAGTTTTCGATGCAATGAATCCAGCTGACCGTCCCCCGCGCCCCAGCCGAAGCAATCGCGGCAAAAACGTTCAGACGATACTCCCCCAACGAAGGAAATCGGAAAAGGGTAAGATCGGTATTCTGATCCGGTCCCAACGCCTGAACAATATTGACATTTCCCGCCCAGCCATTATCGGCACAACGCACGCCGCTACTATAATTCGTCGTAATCAAACCATTCGCCCCGCCAAAAGCCGGCGTCGAATCAAAATATTGATAAAAGTCCAGACTATAAACATCGGTATAGGGCATGTACTGTGCTATCGTATTGTCCGAGACACCGGTGGCATGACACTGCCATACCTGACGGTTGGGATCAAGCGATTTAACCACCCGCGCACAATCCACGACGACCTGAGCCGGCAATCCGCCACTGCTTAACTCATCGCCCAAAAGCCAGCCCAAAACCGCTGGATAATCTTTAAGACCCTCCACCCAGTTTTGGAGTGTGGTCCACGTGGATGGATCGTCATAATCCACATTCCGCAAAACATCGGGATGAAATCCCACGATGATTTTCAACCCGATCTGATGGGCATGATTCAACGCATTTTGCGTCGCTGAAAAATGCCAGGTGGACGATTTCTCGCCCAGGTCGGCAAAAGAAACCGTATTGGCACCGCAAGCGGCAATGGCATCAAGGACTTCATTATTGCTGGCCGGTCCAAAGGTATACCAACTGACAGGAAAAAAAGGAGTCGATTTCCCTGTCACAGGATTATAATAAAGGACCGGTTTTATACTCGAAAACGCCGCATTGTCCAACGCCTTCGCCAAAGGAGAATAAATCAATAAGCTAAGACAACTCACCACCCCGAACCATCGAACCGACAATCCCTGTGTTTTCATCTTGGCGTTACTCCCTTTCTTTAACAACTGTGTTACTCTGGTCAATCTTTTCCCTGTCCATCCGGATAAATCCGACGATACCGTTTCTCCGTCTATCGTAGCATCGGTCCTGAATCATCATGGGGTCCGATACTCCGGAGTAACCTGCGATTCATTTTCCGCTGATCACCATCCCATTCATCTAAAGCGGCGGTCCGCGACGAAGCGGACCGCCACCGATTACTTAGAGTAATTCCTACTCTTCCAATTTAACCAACATCAACCCTGCCAGAAGCACTCCAACGATCAGGGGCAAGCCCAGTCCGCTGCAAATCGAGCCGGGTTCTTCTGCGTCGTCTTCCGCTTCAGTGCCGAAAACTTTGGCATAATCGCTGGCAAAGTCCAAAGCACCACTAACGCCCGTGCCGTAGTTGGCGGCGAGAATCCCCAGATCGCCGACATTCACGACTCCGTCACCATTGAAATCTCCTTGGGCCCAGGTCTTGTCCGAACCACCATAGTTGGCCGCCAGGATACCCAGATCGCCCACGTTCACCATACCGTCGCCGTTGGCATCGCCGGGAATCAAAGTGACGGTGACCAGCTTGTGCAAACCAAAGGTCGTAAAGTCGCCGAACTTACCTCCAAGATCATTTTCGCTCTTCATGCCGGTAAAGGCGCTGCCGTTATGACCGGCAACCACAACGTCCAAACCAATCACATCGTTGGCGCTGAGCGTCGAAATCACATTGGGCTTAACCGGATCAAGCAGACCACCGAAGAAATCGAAAGGCGTAATGGCCGTTTCATAAATCAACCAGGTCTTACCGTCTTCCACAACAACCTTGCCCGCCGCCAGCAAATTCGTGCCTGCCGCCGACTTCCCATCAGCCAGAGCCGTCCAGACACCCATCTGATCGCTCTTGATTCCAATGGTATACTGCTGGGCCGAAATGCTGTTATTGGTGGCGTAAGCCACAGGACCGATACTGGTGGTATGAACATAAATTTCCACCGCATCCCGAGCGTTATAATTGACATACTCATCCGTCAGATGCACCGCATTGTCCTGAACCTTGACCGCAACAAAAATCTTGTTGCCGTTGGCGCCCCATTTGGCGGCATAATAAGCCTCGGCAATATCCGAAGCCGTCCCGAAATAATCCACATCCAGCGGGG
>JAAZAW010000151.1 GCA_012514125.1 Phycisphaerae bacterium
AGCATAAGACCCGATACAATGTCACCTATACCAGCGAAGAATTGATCGACAGGGCGTCCAAAGCAATTTCCGAGTTGACGATTCCCTCGGCAAGACTGGTCAGCCGAAGAGCGTCGCTGGATATTACGAAGAAAGGCATTGATGGGAATGTTCTTTATGAGACGGCACACAAAGCCGAGTTTGATCATCGATACATTCCCGATGTTTTGAGTTATATTCAGTCAAAAACAAAATTGACCAAGGATACGATCTGTAAGATAATCAAAAAGGCGGATAAATTCGCCGATATCTTGATTAACCCGCAATTCTTTATGGATGCCACCGCCGCAGCGATCAACAACGTTCTCAATGAGATGATGGTTGATGGAATCAAGTATGAAAAGATTGCCGGTCAGGTATGGGAAATGACGCTGTTTGAAACGGAAGAACTCGAAGGGTATTTGAACGATACCCTGGCAGAAGTAAAAAACAGGGATAAGACGCTTTACGATTACGTCCTGGTGGACAGTAACGTGGAAAGAGATTTCGTCAAGGAACTCGATCACAGGGAAGATGTAAAATTTTATTTTAAACTTCCCTTCTGGTTTAAGATTGAAACGCCCATTGGAACGTATAATCCCGACTGGGCAATTGTGTTCGAAAACGACCGCCGCATATATTTTGTCGCAGAAACCAAAGGGACGACCCGCTTCGATGAGTTGAAATTATCGGAAAAACAGAAAATCCATTGTGGAAAGAAACATTTTGAGCAATTTCCCGAGGTCTGTTTTGCCGCTCCCATTAAAAAGTTATCTGATTTGAAAACATGAGTGTTTTCTTCCTTGACGTGCTGGAAAATCAAACACACTATAAGAAGAAAAAATGGATATCCCCTTCATGGAAATGACAATAGCCGAGGAATGAAACAGGCTACAGGTTGTCGGGCTACGGGAAGAATAAGAATAGGCGATGCCGAGCTTTCACCATTGAACACGAGGTAAAAAACAAAAAGGGTGAAAGAAGGGACTCGAACCCTCAACCCCCAGGACCACAACCTGGTGCTCTAACCACTTGAGCTACTTTCACCATAAATGTTCTGGTATTGTATCGATTTGTACCGAAAGATCAATACCCGATTGTGTAAATTATTCTATCTTTACAAGTTTTCGTTCTCAAGAACCCGTTGCCGGCATGGAAAACGCGAGAAACTGCCCGGAATTTTCCGCATCACCAACACCAGGCTGATAGAAAATATCCGACATGACGTTCGGTAGCCGGAATTGGGGCTTGCGTTTTGTGGATAAAATGACGATAATCAATGCAGGAGCAAGTAATTATGCCCAGAATCGTCCTGGACAAAACGAGATTTCGTGTTTTAGGAAATCTGATCCTGCAATTGCGGTTCGGCGCTCCTGAAACGCTCCTCGAACAGAGCTACCGGGCGGAACGCCTGATTCGATTGATTAACCCCGACAAACAGTACCCCTACGATTTTATTTGTTATAAACTCACCGACTATAAGCCCAAAGAAATACCCGATTCGCCGTTGATCGACGGTGCGGATTTGATCGCGGACCTGGCGATGTTTATCTCGCAGGTGACGCGAGGGTGTCCGGTATTGCCGAACATGCTGCCTGAACGGGGGATTTTGATCGAGCGGCTCATGGCGGAAAATGAAATTTCGGCCCGGTCGATGGAACGATGGATCGCCAGGGGACTGGTTCAGCGGACGATCATTCGTCCCGAAGGGGGTCTTGGGCAAATTGTTCTGGAAAGTACGTGGCAATGGTTTATTGAAAAAAACGAACGGCTGGTGTCGAAGGCAGCGGCGATGAACCAACTGACGTGTGAGCAGAGGCGTCGTATCGTCCAGCACGCCAGAGAGCTTTACCATCGCGGCGGGATGTCGCGGTCGGCTATCGAGCAATTTTTGGCGGAAAAACACGCCAGAGCGCCGGAAACCATCCGATTCATTCTGGATGCTCACGATCAACATGCCGAGTTTGAAGAGAGAATTTTTCCGATAAAGACGAAACTCACCGACGAGGTGATCGGTCAGATTTATGAGTTGTATGTCAAGGGAGCGGGCATCGATTACCTGGCGAAAATCTTCGGACGAAATCCGGCAACGATCAGCCGGATCGTTAATCAGGTTCGCCGCGAGCGATGGCAGAACGTTACCATCGAGTATATCTACAGCCCGGAGTTTGATTTGCCCGATGCGATGGAGACGATTGTGGCGCCTGCCCGAATGATTGATTTGAAGGTCGAATCTGCCGGCGAACATCGAACGGAAGTGCTTTCGGGCGTTCAGGAACGAACGCTGTTTCGCGCTTACAATTATCTTAAATGGCTGATGGATCGCAGCAAGAGAGTTGAAAATCAAGAGACGTTGACAACGGCGGCGATGGATCGTCTTGAAGAACTTTTGAACCAAGCCAATCAAATCAAAGACCTGCTGATTATGGCCAATCGAGCGCTCATTGCCCATATCGCGAAAAAACATCTCAACGGGGTTCTATCTCTGGAAGAATTGATGAGCGAAGGACTCGGGCCATTGATCAAGGCGGTGGAAAAATTCGATTATACCCGGGGGCTTAAGTTCAGCACTTACGCTTCGTGGGCGATTATCAAACATTTCGCCCGGGCTGTGCCGATGGAAGGTCAACTGTGTCATCAATATCTGGCGGATGAAGACCTCGATGCGATCATGCCGGGGGTCGATGGGGTCGATGAGGATCAGGCGTATCGGCGAAGCATGGCGGTCGTGGATGCGATGTTGCAATTGAACGAACGGGAACGACATATTCTTGAAAATCGTTTCGGTATCGATCGACAGCAA
>JAAZAW010000152.1 GCA_012514125.1 Phycisphaerae bacterium
ATACTAATTCCATTTACTTCGTGCGCGGGGGCTAATGTCACGATATCCCGATTTCGAAGCTCATACTGCCTGAAATAGTTTATTGACATTAAAGTACCGCGCATTCAATAAGTCAATTCCGTATAAGCCAAAATTTGGCATAACTATCCCCGGACTCCACATGGATATGTGCAGGTTCGTTTCCCTCGCCGCTGAAGAAGAAAAACCGATATTTTCCAACTCTAAATACCGTCGGCATTAATAAAGTATATCTTGCCTTTTTGTTTTTGACAAGTCATCGCAGGTTTTTCGCAAGTAAAGTTTTGTTCAAACTGAATAATCTTGATCCCGCATCCTGACTCGCGATACAATGATGTTATTAATCTGAAAGGGGTGTTGGTTGTCAGATAGGGGGGATCGAAATGAAAAGGGGAGGCTGCGGATCACTTTTTCAATCTGTTTTGTTTCTGATCATCGGCTGTACGTTTGAACCGGTTCGGATGAGCCATGGCGTTGAACATTTCGAATATTGCATGATCGATCTGGATGCGGGATTTGTTCGAACCATGGCTCGTGACGGCGGGACAGATTCCTCAGTGATTATTCGCTATGATGATTTCAGAATCGATATGCCCCCGAAGGTACGGATGAACTATAATGGACTTTCGGATATTCTTCAAAATGTCGGCATCACCGGAAAATTTCCCCGCGGAACCAGCTATTTCGTGCGAATCGACAGCGGGTTTCCCTGGTTCGTCGGAGTAACCGATACCATTGTGGCGGATCAGAAACTTGCAGGCTGTTTCGTCAGCGAATCACCGATCCCGATGGGTGTGTGCGATTTAAAATCATTGTCGTTCGGTGAAATGACGGTCGTCACTCCGCCATGTCTGTATTTCCATCAGCACTGGGAAATTCAGATGCTCGGACTTCCGCTCTGGAAAGAACGCGCCGTCCTGATAGGTCTGAATTTAATGGAACAGTTTTCCTACATCCTCTTCGATAACAATCAAAAACAGATCGAGTTCGGCAGGAAGGACATACCTTTTGAACCGGACACCGATCGGTGGTTCACCTATCCCATCTCGCTCGTGATCGATCCCCAGGGACAGCGAAGATTACAAGTGGACATTCCCATCGCAGGAGAAAATCTTCACGCATGGTTCGATACGGGCAATCCGGGCGAATTGGAAGTATCCAGCCTGCTCTGGCAAAAAATCGCCTCCCGCGTCCAGGCCGATTCTCCCAAAAAAGGAACCATCCAATACTGGCAGTTCGGGACCGTTGAATGCGAAAAAATTCCTGTCCGTTATCTCCAGGTGGGGGACCTGGAACGAAAAAATATCGAGCTGATTGTCCTGCCCGACGGAAAACCGTTCTATGAAGAATATGCTGCCATCGGCATGTCATTTTTCAAAAATGATGTTATTGTCCTGGATTTCAACCGAAGGCTGCTTTGGCTAAAACAACGGTAGAACGCATCCAATTTCGTTGTTACAATACGACGATGGATAAAAATGAATTCGACGTGATTGTGATCGGTGCCGGTCCCGCAGGAATCATCGCGGCAGGCATGTCGGCCAGGACGGGCCGACGGACCGCGCTATTGGAAAAAAACGATCAGATCGGCAGAAAACTCAGACTCGCCGGCGGTGGACGATGCAACATCAGTACCCTCGTCCCCCAATCGCAATTCCTCCAGGCTTTCGGACGGGAAGGACAATTCCTGCGACAGGCAATCTCCGCATTGGGTCCGGAAGAACTCAAAAAATTCCTCGCTGAAATCAACGTCGATATTTATGAACAAGGCCCGCAACTCTTCATCGCCGGTGGAGGAAAAAAACTCGTTGAAGCTTTAATCGCCTTTCTGAATCGTCACCATGTTGAAATTCGTCTGAATCAAAAAGTCACCGCGATGATACCCTTGGAAAACGGCAGGTTCAGCGTCGAAACCTCAACCGATCATTTTGTCGCCCGACAAAAAGTTATCCTCGCCGCCGGTGGAAAAACATATCCCCTCACCGGATCGGCCGGCGATGGTTTCGTTCTGGCACAATCGCTGGGACACCAGATCAATCCGCCCGTTCCCGCCATGGGCGCCGTTCATCTCAAAGAATCGGTTTTCGACGGTCTTGCGGGCATCAGCCTTCAGGATGTGCTTGTGGAAGTCTTCTTCGACAATAAACGCCAGGGGACATTCCGCGGCGGCTTCCTGATCACGCATCACGGCGTCTCAGGCCCCGCAATCCTCAACGCTAGTCTCATCATCGCCCGAGGTTTGGAAAAACATCACAAGGTCTCGATTCGACTTCACCTTTTCCCCGATCAAAATATCGATAATGACACGATGGGTATCCTTGAATCTCTCCCGCAACGTCTGCGGGCCATGATCCTGAAACAAGCGGGCGTCGATCTTTCCCAAAAAACGATCCAGATCACCCGCTCCCAACGCCACGCCCTCCTGTCGATGCTCAAGGGTTGGAATTTTGAGGTAAAAAATACCGCCTCATGGGACCAGGCAATGGTCACGGTCGGCGGAGTCTCGCTCAAACAGGTCGATCCCAAAACAATGCAAAGCCGCCTCCATCCCGGTTTGTATTTCGCCGGCGAGGTACTGGACCTGGCAGGAGCCTGCGGCGGCTACAACCTCCAGGCGGCCTTCTCCACCGGCTACCTGGCAGGCATAAGCTGACCGCCTCAGGGAACCGAAACGACGAGACGATTCAATCAAAACATCATAAATTATATTAATAAACGCCATATTCATTCGCTCCAGCAGTGGCTGAAAAAATAATAATAGAATTTGTCAAAAACAATATTTTTTAGAAAAGTCCATAAGCGATCCAAATCGTTATTGTATAACAAAATAACGTCTTCCTGATTCTCTTGGAATATTAATATTTATTGAAATAATTGATAAAACAGGGTCAACTTTCGCAAAAAGTCGATCGTCAAAATGGAAAAGACGATCGTCAAATTGAAAAAGTCGATCGACAAATTCGTTAAGACGATCGACAAATCGGAAAAGACGATCGACAAAATGGAAAAGTCGTTCGACAAATGGGAAAAGTTGATCGACAATTGCGAAAAGTCGATCGAAAAACGCCGAAAATCGATCGACAAAACCCTCGTTTCGATCGATTTTTTGTCTTTTTCAACCGATTTTTTCTTCTTTTTACCGATTTTGGGTCTCCGGCGATTAATGGTACTTATCAGTCGGCCATCACCTCCATCACTTGGCGGCTATGCGGGAAAATCAGTCGCCACGTAAAGTCTTCAAATCCCGTAGCCTGTAGTCGGCAGCCCGCAGCCCGCAGCCCAGAAAGCATCCATCAGGCCTGTTGGAATTTGTCGGCAGACGCGTTTTTGACATGCCGGAAAAATTGTTGCATGATTTAATCCGTTCCCGGCTTTACTTAAGTAGGATTCCTTTATATAAAAGAAGGACTTTGGAAATGTGTTAATAGATGCGGGATCATGTGTTCGGCGTTTTCAGGGCGATCTCCGATAAGCGAACATGTATTTGTATAACAACTTTATGAAAGGGAACGTGATGAGCAAAGAGATACGGGTTGCGTTGATCGGGTTGGATACGAGTCATACGGTGGAATTTGCCAGGCGGATGCAGGCTCCGGATTGTCCAGCCGATCAGAAGGTTGAGGGGCTTCGCGCTGTGAGCTGTTTGCGATTTTCGACCCCGTTTCAAAATGAGGAGGGGCTCAATGCCAGGCAAGCGATGCTCGAAAGCTGGGGCATCAAGGTGACCCTGGATTTTGATGAGGCCGTTGCGGATTGTGATGCGATCATGATTGAGATCAACGATGCCGCGTATCATCTGGAGTATTTTACCCGTTGCGCCTCACTGGGCAAGAGCATCTTTCTGGACAAGCCTTTGGCGGATACCATCGAAAACGGTAAAAAGATTTATGATCTGACGAAATCGAAAAATCTCAAGGTGTTTTCGGTCTCATCGCTTCGGTTCGTGCCGCAATTGGAGCAGGCTTGTCGCGAGATTCCTTCTCCGCAGTTTGCCACAATTTATGGACCCCTCGGCGGTGCACCGGCGGGCAGTTCG